>DASRXO010000843.1:0-3625 GCA_035654095.1 Telluria sp. | reverse complement strand
CGCCGGCCTGCTGCACGACATCGGCGCCCTGGTGCTGGCCACCCGCTTCACCGCGCAGTACGAGGAGATGCTGGGCTACCGCATGCAGCACGATTGCTACCTGATCGATGCCGAGCGCGCCGTGCTCGGGCTCGACCACGCGGCGGTCGGCAGCGCGCTGGCCGGCTGGTGGAAGTTCCCGAAGGCGATGCAGGACGCGGTCGCCGAGCACCACCTCGAGACCCACGGCGCGAGCCGCTCGCTGGGCTTGGTGGTGCACGCGGCGAATATCCTGGCCCACGGCCTCGACCTGTCCGACATCGAGGACGACCTGGTCCCGCCGCTCGGCGAGGCGGCCTGGGCCGCGCTCGCGCTCGACCAGGCGGCCAGCCTCGCGCTGTTCCGCGAAGCCGAGGCCAGCTTCACTGAAATGTGCCAGATCCTGGTCAACTGAGGCGTCAAACGAGGACCCCATGAGTACACCGAGCCCGCAGCCGCCGCCGATCGCCCTGTCGGAATTCTTCGACGGTCATCCGGTGGCCACCTTCACCATCGACAACGCGCATGTGATCACGCACTGGAACCGCGCCTGCGAACACCTGCTCGGCTGGTCCAAGGCCGAGATGGTCGGCAGCCAGCGCCACGCGCTGGCCTTCTATGCGCGCGAGCGGCCGATGCTGTCGGACCTGATCGTCGACGGCGACGGCGCGGCGCTGGCGCGCCACATCGCCTCGCCGATCATCCCCGGCGCCTACGAGGCCGAGGATTACTTCCCCAACCTCGGCGAGCGCGGCCACTGGCTGCATTTCAGCGCCGCCCCGCTGCGCGACGAGTCGGGCACCATCGTCGGCGCCATCGAAACCATGCGCGACGTCACCGAGCGCCGGATCGCCGAGAACGCGCTGCGGCGCGCCCACGACAACCTCGAGCACCTGGTCGAGCAGCGCACCGCCCAGCTGGGCGAGGCCAACGAGCGGCTCGAGCACGACATCAGCCAGCGCCAGCAGGCCGAAGCCGAACTACGCCAGCGCAATATCGAACTGACCGAACTGAATGCGCGGCTGTCGATGGCCCAGGAACAGCTGGTGCAATCGGAGAAACTGGCCTCGATCGGCCAGCTGGCGGCCGGCGTGGCGCACGAGATCAACAACCCGATCGGCTACATCTTTTCCAACTTCGGCACCCTGCAGACCTATCTCGACCAGCTGTTCGAGATGCTGGCCGCCTACCAGGACGCGGAGCCGGCGCTGGGCCCGGCCGCGGCCGCGCTGCGCGCCAAGCGCGAGGCGCTGGGCATCGACTTCCTGCGCGAAGACATCCCGGTGCTGATGGGCGAGTCGAAGGAAGGCATCGTGCGGGTGCGCCACATCGTGCAGGACCTGAAGGATTTCTCGCGCGTCGACGCCAACCAGGAATGGGTGTGGGCCAATCTGCACACCGGGATCGATTCGACCCTGAACATCGTGTCCAACGAGGTCAAGTACAAGGCCGACGTGGTCAAGGACTACGGCGCAATTCCCGACATCGAATGCCTGCCCTCGCAAATCAACCAGGTGATCATGAACCTGGTGGTCAACGCCGCCCACGCGATCGGCGACAAGCGCGGCAAGATCACGGTGCGCACCGGCGGCGACGGCGAGCAGGTCTGGATCGAGGTGGCCGACAGCGGCAGCGGCATCGCGCCCGAACACATGAACCGCATCTTCGATCCCTTCTTCACCACCAAGCCGGTGGGCAAGGGCACCGGCCTGGGCTTGTCGCTGGCGTACGGCATCGTCCAGAAGCACAGCGGGCGGATCGAGGTCGATTCCGAACTGGGACGCGGCACCACCTTCCGCATCGTGCTGCCGGTGCGCCACAGCGAAACCGCCGACCAGGAGGCCCCATGAGCACGCCGCTGTCCGCTCCCGCGCCCGCCGCCGAGATCGAGGCCACCAGCGCCACCCTGCTGTGCGTGGACGACGAGCCGAACATCCTGTCGGCGCTGCGGCGCCTGTTCCGCGCCAAGGGCTACAAGGTGCTCACCGCCGAGAGCGGCGCGGCCGGCCTGGCGCTGCTGGCCCAGGAGCCGGTCGACCTGGTGATCTCCGACATGCGGATGCCGGAAATGGACGGCGCCCACTTCCTCGAACAGGTGCGCGCCGGCTGGCCGCAGGTGGTGCGGCTGCTGCTGACCGGCTACTCCGACATCAACTCGGTGATGGCGGCCATCAACCGCGGCGAGATCTACCGCTACATCACCAAGCCCTGGGACGACAACGACATCCTGCTGCTGGTGCGCCACGCGCTCGAGCGGCGCGCGTTGGAGCGGCTGGCCGCACGCCAGCACGAGGAGCTCAAGGTCCTGAACCAGAGCCTGGAAGCGAAGGTGGCCGAACGCACCGAGCAGCTGCAGGCCTCGCGCGATTCGATCCAGGTGGCGCACGACAAGCTCAAGACCAACTTCATCACCACCATCAAGATCCTGTCGAGCATGATCGAGATGCGCGGCGGGATGTTGGCCGGCCATTCGCGCCGGGTGGCCGACCTGGCGCGCCGCATCGCCGCCAAGATGGGGCTCGACGCCAAGGACACCCAGGAAGTGTTCATCGCCGGCCTGCTGCACGACATCGGCAAGATCGGCTTCGACGACGAGCTGCTGGCAATGCCGGTCAACACCATGGCGGGCGACAAGCTGCACGCCTTCCGCCGCCATCCGGGCCGCGCCGAACAGCTCTTGATGCCGCTCGAAGACTTGCGCGCCGTGGCCGTCATCCTGCGCGCCCACATGGAGCGCCACGACGGCGCCGGCTTTCCCGACGGCCTGGCCGGCGCCGCGATCCCGCTCGGCGCGCGCATCGTGGCGCTGGCCTCGGACTACGACAACCTGCAGCTGGGCGCGCTGGTGCAGCGCAAGGTGCTGCCCGAGGACGCCAAGAAAATCGTCTACGACAGCAGCGGCAAGCGCTACGACCCGCAGGTGGTGGCCGCGTTCCGCGCGCTGATGGACGGCGACCCGGTGGTGGCGCGCGACCAGGCCACCCTGGCCAAGTACCTGGTGCCGGGCATGGTGCTGTCGCGCGACCTGGTCAGCCCGGAAGGCCTGATGCTGCTCTCGGCCGACCATGTGCTCGATGAACGCATGGTGCAGCAGGTGCAGGATTTCGAAGCGAAAAACGAACTCCGGCTGAATATCTGGATCTGGCCGCCGAAGGGAACATGATGCGACGAATCTTGCTGGTCGACGATGAACAGAACGTCCTCAACGCGCTGGTGCGCGCGATGCGCCAGCACCTGGCGATTCCCGGTCTCGAGATCGAGACCTACACCGATCCCTTCGACGCGCTGACCCGCTGCGCCGAGCGCCAGTACGACATCGTGATCTCGGACTTCCGCATGCCGCAGATGACCGGGATCGAATTCCTGCACGCCTTCAAGCAGGCCGCGCCCGACACGGTGCGCATGATGTTGTCGGCCTCGACCGAGTTCGAGACCGTCACCAAGGCGATCAGCGAAGCCCAGGTGTTCCGCTACCTGCCGAAGCCGTGGAGCGTGGGCGACCTGCAGGAAAACATCCGGCTCGCGCTCGATTACCGCGACCAGCTGGTCGAGCAGCGCCGGCTGGCCGACCAGCAGCGCCGCCAGGACGGCCAGTTGAGCGAGCAGG
>DASRXO010000842.1:0-2046 GCA_035654095.1 Telluria sp. | reverse complement strand
AGGCGTGGCGCACGCGGCCGCCGAGGCCGAACGAAACATCGTCGACGTGGCTACCCTGGTCACGGCCGACCGACGCCGCCTGCTCGAAGCGCCCAAGGCCGGATCGGCCGCTTACCGCCTGTTCGACATGCTCCCCATGATGCCGCGCTTTACCGTTGAGCGCGCCCGCCAGCAGCTGGCCACCAGCTTCCCGACCGCGAACGCCGCAGTCAAGTTGCTCACCGAACTCGGCATCGTTACCGAAATGACCGGCCAGCGCAAGAACCGCAGCTTCGGCTATCAGCGCTACATTGAACTGCTGGCCAAGGATTGACGCAAGCCGGCCAGGTTCGCGGAAACGCGGAAGCAAAGAGCTCGAATCTATTCCACTGAAAGCCGGAAGGCGTTGACGTGGGAGCGCTGGAGGCAAGGCCCTGAGAGAACGCTAGGCCGTTGCCCGCATCCGCGTCCCGTACGGCCTCGCATGCTGGGCCAGCAGTTGCGCGAAGTCCGCGGCACGCAGGGGGCGGGCAAAATAATAACCCTGCAGTTCATCGCACTGGCTTTGGCGCAGGAACTCAGCCTGGCTTTTCGTTTCCACGCCTTCGGCCACGACCGACATGCGCAGGTTGTGCGCCAGATCGACGATGGCGCGGCAGATCGCGGCATCGGCCGGATCGACCGTCAGGTTGCGGACGAACGACTGGTCGATCTTCAAGTAATCGATCGGCAGCTTGCGCAGCCGGCTCAGCGAAGAATGGCCGGTGCCGAAATCGTCCAGATAAAGCTTGATGCCGATGGCCCGCAAGGCGCTCAGGGTCGCGGTGCCTTCGTCGACATCGTCCATCAGGCTCGATTCCGTGACTTCCATTTGCAGGAAAGCGGCGTCGAGCCGGTTGTCGTGCAGGGCCTGCAAAATCTGTTGCGCCAGATCGCTTTGGCGCAACTGGCGGGCCGACAGGTTGACCGACACCGGATGAATCTCGAGACCCGCATCCAGCCAGGCGCGCTGCTGGCGGCACACTTCACGCACCACCCAGCTGCCCAGCGGCAGGATCAGGCCGGTGCTTTCGGCCAAGGGAATAAATTCAGCCGGCGACACCGGCCCGAGCTCGGGATGACGCCAGCGCAGCAGCGCCTCGGCCCCGGACATCTTGCCGCCGGCCAGCCCCACCTTGGGCTGGTAATGCACTTCCAGCTCACCTTGCGCGAGCGCCTGGCGCAAGGCCGATTCCATGGCGAACAGGGCCGAGAGGCGCGCGTTGATTTCGGGCGCGTAGAAGCGGAAACAATCCCCGCCCGCGGCCTGCGCGGTGGAAAGCGCCGCGTTTGCCGCGCGCAGCAGCGCATCGGCGCCGGCGTCATCCTTCGGATACAGGCTGATGCCCATGCTGACGCTCGAAAAAATGTCGCCCGCGGCTTGCGCCATGGGCGCGCCCAGCGCTTCCTGCAGCTTGAGCGTAATCGGCATCAAGTCGTTCTCGTGCTGCAGGTCGCCAATCGCCACGGCGAATTCCTCGCCCCCCAGCCGCGCGATGGTGTCGCCTTCGCGCAAGACAGCGGCCATCGCGTCGGCCGCATGCCGCAGCAGCAGATTGCCGGTCTCATGGCCGAGGTTGTCCGTGATCGCCCGGAAGCGGTCCAGGCTCAGGACGATCACAGCCACCTGGCGCCCCGCACGCGCAGCCTGCGCGATCGCCTGCCGGAGGCGGTCGCTGAACAGGCCGCGGTTGGCCAGGCCGGTGACCGCATCGTGATTGGCATGATAATCGAGCGCGCACTCGGCCGCTTCGCGCCGCACCACTTCGCGCAGGCTGGCAACGCCGAACGCCAGGTCGTTGGCCAGTTCTTGCAACAACCGCACCTCTTCCGCATCGAAGGCGCCGGCCTCGGTTGAATAGATGCTGAGCACGCCCAGCAGTTCGTCCTTGGCGCGCAGCGGTACCGCCATGCCCGACGAGAATTCATGGCCCAACGCAGCGGCGCGCGCGGCGACCAGATCGGCTTCATTGCTGACGACTAGCCGGTCGGCGCGGATGGCCTCGCCGATCACGCCGCGCCGTTCGG
>DASRXO010000841.1:0-3029 GCA_035654095.1 Telluria sp. | reverse complement strand
CCGGGTCGAGGATGCCGGCCTTCTCCATTACGTAGCGCGACTGGATGCCCGAGGCCTTTTCGATGAAGCCCACGCTCGACGCTTCGATCGCCTGCACTTCGCCGGCCGCGATCGCCGCCGCATGCTCGGCGTTGAAGCGCTCGGCGTAGGCGTTGAAGGCGGTCACCAGCTCCTGGTTCGAGATCGATTGGGAGGGCGTGAACAGGCCGGTGCCGCTGATGACGACTTGTTTCATGGTCTGGCTTTCAGATGAGGTAAGCCAGGCGCGGCCCGGCACATTGTGCCGATTCTACACAATGGCGGGCGCTGCCTCGACTTGGATCGACCTCAGTGCGCGGGCGCGACCTTGGCCTGGTGCGCGAGCGTGGTCGCCGGCTCGCCCTTGGACAGCTGCAGCGGCAGCCCTTTGAGATGGTTCAGCGCCTGCATCAGCTGGAAGTCGTCGGCGCTGCCGTATTCGAGCGGCTTGCGCTTGCGTTCGATGGCCAGGATCCGCATCTGCTCTTCGAGCTCGTCGCGGTGCGACTTGGCCACTTCCTGGTCGCGGTCGTTGATCAGGTGTTTGTCGAGGTCGGCCTCGCGCGGGCGCAGCGCGTTCAGGCCGTCGCCGTCGGCGTTTTCATCGACCGCGTAGTCGGGCACGATGCCCCTGGCCTGGATCGAGCGCCCGGTCGGCGTGTAGTAGCGCGCGGTGGTCAGCTTGACCGCGGCGTCGTTGCCCAGCGGCCGGATGGTCTGCACCGAGCCCTTGCCGAAGGTCTGGCTGCCGATGATCGCGGCGCGCTTGTAGTCCTGCAGCGCGCCGGCCACGATCTCGGAGGCCGAGGCCGACCCCGTATTCACCAGCACCACCATCGGCACGTTCTTGACCGCCGCCGGGACCTTGGACAGCGCGTCGCTGTCGCCGCGCAGCGAGTAGAACTCGGGGCGGCCGTAAAAACTCTGCTTGGAATCGGCCAGCTGGCCGTTGGTCGAGACGATCTCGGCATCCTTCGGCAGGAAGGCCGCGGCGACCCCGATCGCGCCCTGCAGCAGGCCGCCCGGGTCGTTGCGCAGGTCGAGGATCAGGCCCTTGATGTTGGGGTCCTGCTTGTACAGCGCGGCCAGGCGCGCCGCCATGTCGTCCACCGTCGGCTCCTGGAATTGCGAGATGCGCAGCCAGGCGTAGCCCGGCTCGACGATCTTCGCCTTCACGCTCTTTTGCACGATCTCTTCGCGCGTGAGCGCGAACACCAGCGGCTTCGGCTCGTCCTTGCGCATGATGGTCAGCGTGACCTTGCTGTGCGGCTCGCCGCGCATCTTCTTGATCGCTTCGTCGATGCCGATGCCCTGGATGCTGAACGAGTCGATGCGGGTGATCAGGTCGCCGGGCTTGATGCCGGCGCGGTCGGCCGGCGTGTCTTCGATCGGCGCCACGATCTTGATGTAGCCTTCTTCGCTCGGCCCGATCTCGATGCCGAGGCCGACGAATTTGCCTTGCGTGCCTTCGCGCAGTTCGCGGTAGGCGCGCTTGTCGAGGTAGGCCGAGTGCGGGTCGAGCGAGGCGACCATGCCGGTGATGGCTTCGGTCAGCAGCTTCTTGTCCTCGACCGGTTCGACGTAATCGGACTTGATCAGGCCATACACGTCGGCCAGCTGGCGCAGCTCCTCCAGCGGCATGCCCGGCTCCACCGGCTTTTGCGCCAGCGCCGAAAATTGCATGGAGACGGCGACGCCGGCGATCACGCCGAGGCCGACGAGGCTGGAGTTCTTGAATGTGGAGCCCATGGGTTCACCTGTTGTTGCCGCGCCCGGCTAGGCGCGAATCCAGTATAAACCTGAATCCGCTTGGCGCGTGTCCACGCTTCAAATTTTGGAGAGAAATGTAAATACATTTTCGCGGCTTGTGTAAATCCGTGTGTCGCTGTCCCGGCGCCCCGTAAGTAATTGTAAGATTGGGGACAGGCCGGGGGGCCGCGGCCTATAGTTCACTTGCAGTTTTTCTCTCCCACTCCACTAACAAAGTGGTCTTGCCCACGGCCCCCCGTGGGCTTTTTTATGCCTGGAGCATTGACATGAAACCAACCCCGTTTGCCGGCGCAGCGCGCGCCCTGCTGTTCGCGCTGCTGGTCGGCGCGGCCGCATCTTCCCTTGCCACCCCGGTCATGGAGATGCGTAGCGAGGATCTGCTGCCGATGGCGTCCGAGATCAAGAAGGAATTGAACCTCAACCCCAACCAGCTGATCCTGTGGCAGCAAACGGAGAACAAGAGCCGCAATATCCTGCGCGACCGCCAGTCGCGCCGCGAACGCCTGCAGCAGCACACCAAGACCGCGCTCGAAGGCAGCAAGGTCGAACTGCGCGAGCTGGTACCCGGCATGGAGGCCGAGGAGGCGGCCAGCGCGGCCGAAACCAAGCAGCTGCGCGAGCTGTGGCTGACCATGAACGACGCGCTCGACGAGAACCAGCGCCAGATGGTGGTCACGCTGGTGTCGGAACAGCTGATGCGGGTGCCCGACAGCGGCGCCGCGCACGCCGCCCCGAAGAGCGGCTCGGATAGCGGCGGGCGCAAAGGCGGCGGCGGGCGCAAGGGCGGTATGGGTGGTGGAATGGGCGGAGGGATAGGCGGCGCCGGCGGCGGCATGGGCGGCGACTAAGCAGCGCCTGGACCAAGCGGGTTGGTATAATGCTTGGTCCTAACCAAGCCCGCAGCCTACATCATGAAAAAAGTCCTCATCCTCGGTGTCAACGGCTTCATCGGCCACCACCTGTCCAAGCGCATCCTCGAGACCACCGAGTGGGAAGTCTAAGGCATGGACATGCAGAACGACCGCATCAAGGACCTGCTCGCCAATCCGCGCATGCACTTCTTCGAGGGCGACATCACGATCAACAAGGAATGGGTCGAATACCACGTCAAGAAGTGCGACGTGATCTTGCCGCTGGTGGCGATCGCCACCCCGTCGACCTACGTGAAAGCGCCGCTGCGCGTGTTCGAACTGGACTTCGAGGCCAACCTGCCGATCGTGCGTTCGGCCGCCAAATACGGC
>DASRXO010000840.1:0-2228 GCA_035654095.1 Telluria sp. | reverse complement strand
GACGCGGGGCATCCTTTGCATTCGCGGTTCGCGAAAACCGTTTGCGGTGGCGGGCTCTTCCGCAGCTTGTTCAAAGGAAGCGCCCTCAAGAGCGTATCCCGTCGATAGTACCGACAAAGAGCGAATCGTCGATGGATGTCGACCGGGAACGGCACGGCTTCTTCCGCGCTCGCCCCTTCCAAGCGGGGGGTTAGCCTGCCCCAGCGCCCGGATCAGCATACCGTAAGTCATCCCGATGTTTCATGATGCCGCGTGCGAAGTTCATTACGAACACATCTCACGTACTGCCTACAGACTGGTGAAAAGACCTAAAATCGATCTCGAACTACTGGACCGGTCCTGCGTAGATGGTAGCGTTGGTGCTTGGGTCGGAAACGGCCTGAAGACAAGGTGAATGTGAGTCGCGCATCGCACCGACATGAGGGGAGGTTCACATGTTAAGTAGTTTCAAGAGCAAGGCAGCTGAGCAGGACAGGAACACGGCGGCAAATGCGGACGAACTCACAGGAAGGACAGTGCAGCCGTCACACACAGTCGTTGAACAGGTCGCGTCAGGACCCGAGCCGACGGCGACGAGGAAAACGGGACGGGACTCTTGCATCGGGTCCGGCATGTCGATCGTCGGTAAGATCGAATGCAATGGTCCAGCTCAGGTCTTCGGCCGAATTGAAGGCGAGTTGCGCGCTTCCGATCTCCAGATCAGCGAAGGCGCACAGGTCGAGGGCAGCGTCATTGCGCAGAACGTGACAGTCTGCGGCCGCGTCAAGGGCACTATCCGTGCCGTTCGCGTCAAGCTGCAGAACGGTGGTGCGGTCGAGGGAGACATTTTTCATCGGTCGTTATCAATTGATGAAAACTCTCTCTTTGAGGGCTCATCGCGGCGGGTTGAAAATCCAACCGAGATACCGTCTAGTATTGATGCCAAGGTCCCGCAGACAAAAGACATTCAGAGCCCGACACCGACGTCCAACTTCGACGGCGATTTGCCGCGGGTGGAATCGACACTCTCTGACTGGTCCGAATCAACGGTCGAGCCGAGGCAGTAAGGTCTGCCTGCAAGGCGCTGCGGCGCGCCTGCGTCACGGTGCGTGCTTCGTCGGCAAACGTATAAGTCCGCGACTAATGTTTTTTCACCGACGCCAGAGGGAAAGACACTTTCAGGAGGCTTGCAGCCGCCCTGTCGTAGAGACCGATCTGTCCCAGGCCTTCGCGAATGCCTTCGTGACGGCTCAGGACGGCGCAATGCTGCATGTGCGTTGCTATGGGTCCCGCCACGCTTCTGCGCATTCAGTTGTGTGCCTACCTGGTCTCGCCCGCACCGCAGCCGACTTTCATCCCCTGGCGACGGCGCTGGCAGCCGATCCTGCAAAGCCGCGACTTGTGTTGGCGCTCGATTATCGCGGTCACGGACAGTCCCAATACGATCGCAATCCCAAAAACTACACTATTCGAGTCGCACTCGCCGACCTCTCGGCAGTCCTGGCCGCGCTCGAGATCACTTCTGCCATATTTGTCGGCACGTCTTTTGGTGGCGTACTTGCCATGATGCTGGCAGCACGGCCGCCGATTGCAGTCACCGGTGTTATCCTCAACGACATCGGGCCCGTGCTGGAGCCAGCGGGCTTGATGCGGATCAAAAGCTATGTGGTAAAGCTCCCGATCGCACGCAACTTCGAAGAGGGTGCGGAAATCCTGCGCTGGTTATTCGAGGCGCAGTTCACGAAGCTCGCACCTCAGGATTGGATCGCGTTTGCCCAGCGCACTTGGCGCGAGCACCGCGGTGCGCTCATGCCCAATCACGATCTGAAGCTCGCCCGAGCGTTGCGAGGCATCAGTCTGGAACGGCTCCCGACTCTCTGGGACCAGTTTGACGCGCTGGCCCACATCCCGCTTATGGTTATCCGCGGCGCCAATTCAGATATGCTGGCCTCGACTACTCTGAATGCGATGCTGGCACGCCGTGGTCAGCTCGAAGTCGTCGTCATGCCGGATCAGGGTCACGCGCCACTCCTGGCCGAGCCCAATGTGATACGGCGGATTGCAGCTTTTGTTGCATCTTGCGATGTCCCCGCACGGGACTGATGGTCCGTCACCGATCCAAAAAACCGCTGCCGGCTGCACTTCCGGGATGCCCCACGGGCTTTTCGTGCCGGACGTGAACGTCGGATTGCGACAGGGCTCGGCACGCCACTGCGTGATCCCTTTAATTAAGGCGTGTTAATTAATTG
>DASRXO010000839.1:0-6435 GCA_035654095.1 Telluria sp. | reverse complement strand
CGGCCAGTTCAATGCCGAAGAAGTCGGCAGCGACTTGCAGAATTTCCTCAAGCTGGAGGCGGGCCGGATCGACTATGCGGTGGCCACCACGATGGCCGGCGCGGCCTTGTTGGGCCAGCCGCGTTTTGGCGCCATCACCGGCGCGCCGACGCTGCTGATTTCCGCGCCGATCCGGATCGCGTTCAACAAGAGCACCAGGCGCACGCTGCTGTTGCAGCGTTTCGACGAGGCGATCCAGGCGATGCGCGCCAGCGGCGAGCTCAGCCAGATCACCGCCGACGAGCTCGCGCGCGCCAAACCCTTCATGCTTGCCCCCACGAACTAAAATCGCCCCGCTCCTGCCCGGCTGCAACTTGTTGGCACACTGGGGTCACGTCTGACATTCGTACATTTTCGAAAAGAAATGTACGAATGTCAGACGTGACCCCTCATGGTGTTGGAGACATTTTCGCACTTCTTTTTACGGCCTGCGCTATGGCCGCGCTGGCCAATGCGCGTGAAAAGGCATGACGGCAACATGGGGTCACGTCTGACATTCGTACATTTCTTCTCAAAAATGTACGAATGTCAGACGTGACCCCATCGGGGGTGGGGAGGATCAGGCGGCGCTGCTGGCGAGGGCGTCGTTGTCGAGCCAGTCGTAGAGCGCCGGCGTCGCCATCGGACGCGCGAACAGGAAACCTTGCGCCATCGGACAGCCCAGCGATTGCAGGATCTGCGCCTGGCGCTCGTCCTCGACCCCTTCGGCAACCACCGACAGCCCCAGGTTGCGCCCCAGCTGGATCACCATCTCGGCGATGCTGCTGCCGCGCGCCGAGCCGGTGATCTCGGTGACGAAGGCGCGGTCGATCTTCAGCCGGTCCACCTGCAGCCGCTGCAAATACGAGAGCGACGAGAAGCCGGTCCCGAAGTCGTCGATCGCGATCGACACCCCGGTGTGCTTGACCTGCCCCAGCATCTTGATCAGCAAATCCGGCTCTTCCATCGCCATCGATTCGGTGATCTCGAGCTCGACGAATTCGGGCGGCGCCTGGGTGTCTTGCAGCGCCGAACGCAGCATGTCGAGGAAGTAGGGATGGCGGAACTGCACCTGCGAGACATTCACCGACATCGTGAAGTCGCGGTGCCCGGCCGCGCGCAGCCGCACCAGCTCCTGGCAGGCGCTGCGCAGCACCCATTCGCCGATGTCGATGATCAGCCCCGAATACTCGGCGATCGGGATGAAGCGGTCGGGCGAGATGAACTTGCCGTCGCCGGTCTGCCAGCGCAGCAGCGCCTCGGCGCCCACCGGCTTGCGCGTGACCAGGTCGATCTGCGGCTGGTACACCACGAACAGCTCGCCCTTGGTGAAGCCGGTGCGCAGCGCATGCATCATGCGCACCCGCTCGCGGATCTCGACCCCCATGCTGCGCGAGAAGTAGAAGTGGCCGGCGCGCTGCTGCGACTTGGCGCGCTTGAGCGCGATGTCGGCGTCCTTCAGCGCGTCGGCGCCGCTGCCGTCATGCTCGCCCAGCCGCACCAGCCCGAGCGTGGCCGACAGCTGCACGTCCTGGCCGTCGATCGAGAACGGGGTGTCGAACAGGCTCAGGATGTTGGCCGGGTTGACCGAGTCGGCGTCGCCCAGCACGCAGAAGATGTCGCCGCCGATGCGCGCCACCGTCAGCTGCTGCCCGAGCCGCGATTGCAGGCGCGCCGCCACCGCGATCAGCAGCAGGTCGCCGAACTGGTGGCCGAGCGCGTCGTTGGTCTCGGCGAAGTGGTCGAGGTCGACCAGCGACAGCGTGGCGTCCTGCTTGGCCGGCCCGGCCAGGGTGGCGTCGAGGATCTCGACCAGCCGCGTGCGGTTCGGCAGCTTCGACAACTGGTCGTAGAACGCCGCGTTGTGCAGGTGCGAGACCAGCTCCACATTGTCGAGCCCGACCGCGACGTTGCTGCAAAAGACTTCCAGCAGGCGCTGGTCGATCTCGCCGATCGGCCGCTCGAGCTGCAGGAAGGCGGCGAAGTCGCGGCTGGCCTTGCCGGCGAAGAAGAGGGTGACGTAGTCGGGCGCATAGACGTTGCGGCGCTGCGCCAGCGTGCGCTCGATCGCGTCCGCCGCCGGCGCGTCTTCCTGCGCCGTCAGGGTGCCGCTGCCGAGCCGCCGGCAGACGCCCGCGGTGGCGATGATGAACAGTTCCTGGCAGTGCCCGTCCGGACACTCCTGCACGCACAGCACGCCGTCGGCCTTGATGCCGAGCAGGTCGGCGACCTGGGCCAGCACCCCGGCCGCGAAATTCTGCACCCCGTGCAGCGTCATCAGCTCGGTGCTGGCGCGCACGATCTGGTCGAGCCCGCGCCGGCTGGTGTTGATCGCGCGGATCTGCTCGTACGAACGGATCGCCGCCGTCACCGTGGTGAACAGCTTGATGCGCGTGAGCTCGGACTTGGTCTTGTAATCGTTGATGTCGAAATCGCGGATCGCATCGATCTCGGGCGCGTAACCGGGCTGCCCGGTGCGCAGGATGATGCGCACGTCGGCCAGCTTGAGCGTCTCGCGGATGTAGCGCACCAGGTGCAGGCCGGCGTCGTCCTGCTCCATCACGACGTCGAGCAGGATCACCGCGATCTCGGTCTCGTGCTTGAGCATCTCGCGCGCCTGGCCGGCCGAATACGCGTGCACGAATTCGAGCGGGCGTTGCTGCATGTCGAGATTGCCGAGCGCGAAGGTGGTGGTCGAGTGCACGTCTTCGTCGTCGTCGATGATCATCACGCGCCACACATTGCGGACACCGCTGGCGGCCTGCGCCGGGTGCTCCTCCAAAAATACCAGATCGTCGTGGTCGTCCTTTACATCTGCCAAGGGCGGACTCGATAGGGGCATGTGTAACGTCTCCAGAATTTTGCGTCGTGTTGATGCTTCTTAAGTATATAGCGGATTGTTATGCAAAAGGTCAAATAGCATCTTACTGATGAGAAAAGATGCATTTCCTGGGGTAGTCAGTCCTTGCGCATCAGCACCCGGGCCGGGAGGCCGGCCCGCCGCCGGGCCGCCGGGGCTGGTAGAATGATCGTTTCCCCATTCCGAAGCGCGTTCCATGTCCGGCAATTCATTTGGCAAGTTGTTTTCAGTGACCACCTTCGGCGCGTCGCACGGTCCGGCGATCGGCTGCGTGATCGACGGCTGCCCGCCCGGCATGGCGCTGTCGGAAGCGGACATCCAGCCCGACCTCGACCGCCGCAAGCCCGGCACCTCGCGCCACGTCACGCAGCGCCAGGAGGCGGACACGGTGCAGATCCTGTCCGGCGTCTACGAGGGCAAGACCACCGGCACCCCGATCGCGCTGCTGATCCCGAACACCGACCAGCGCAGCAAGGATTACGGCAACATCGCCGACAGCTTCCGGCCCGGCCACGCCGACTACACCTACTGGCATAAATACGGCGTGCGCGATCCGCGCGGCGGCGGGCGTTCGTCGGCGCGGCTGACGGCGCCGGTGGTGGGCGCGGCGGCGGTCGCCAAGAAGTGGCTGTTCGAGCAGTACGGCACCACCTTCATGGGTTGCATGAGCCAACTGGGCGAGATCGCGGTGCCGTTCCAGGGCTGGGAGCATGTGCACGCCAACCCGTTTTTCGCGGCCACCGGCGATGCCGCGCTGATCGAACGGATGGAGGCGGCGATGGACGAATTGCGGCGTGCCGGCGATTCGATCGGCGCGCGCATCGACGTGGTGGCGCACAAGGTGCCGGTCGGCCTCGGCCAGCCGATTTACGACAAGCTCGATGCCGACATCGCCTACGCGATGATGGGGATTAACGCGGTCAAGGGCGTGGAAATCGGCGCCGGCTTCAAGGCCGTGGCGCAGAAGGGCTCGGAGCATGGCGACGAGCTGACGCCGGAGGGCTTCGTCGGGAACAACGCCGGCGGCATGCTGGGCGGGATCTCGACCGGGCAGGACATCACGGTGTCGATCGCGATCAAGCCGACCTCCTCGATCCGCACCCCGCGCCGCTCGATCGACAAGGAGGGCAAGCCGGTGATGGTCGAGACCTTCGGCCGCCACGACCCGTGCGTCGGGATCCGCGCCACGCCGATCGCCGAGGCGATGCTGGCGCTGGTGCTGATCGACCACGCGCTCATGCACCGCGCCCAGTGCGGCGACGTGCGGGTGTCGACCCCCAACATCGCCCGCTAGCAGTCGTTCCCGAGCGCCCTTAGCCGGCCTTGTGGGCGGCCGCCACGACTTCGATCTGCTGGCGCCGTTCCACCGTCCTGACCACCAGCGCGCGCAAGTCGTTCAGCAGCGAGAACTCGGTCTGGTTCAGCTGGATCGCGGGGAAGCTCTGGTCCCAGTCGCCGTAGATGAAGCCGGCCGGCTGGCCGTTGGTGCACAGCGGCAGGATCACGAAGCTGCGCGCATCCGACAGCGAAGACTTCCACCACACCGGCAGCTTGGCCGCGAACTTCGGGTCCCTGGCGTTTTCGATGAAGATCACGCGGTCGCTATTGAGCGCCGCGTGGAACACGTTCGGCTCGTAGGCGTCGTCGAAGATCATGGTCGGGATCAGCTCCTTGACGCCGTCGCCGAAGCCCATCCTGGCGGCGTACTTGCTGTCGCGCCGGTTGCGCAGGAAGGCGACCGCGCGCGAGAAGGTCAGGCCCTGGTACACGGTCTCCAGCGCCATCGACATCATCTGGCCCGGGCTGGCGGTGGCCACCACGTCGCGCATGTCGGACACGCCGCTGATCAGGATCTTGTTGCCCTCGGCCCGCATGCGGGTCGTGGCCAGCGCCTTGGCGCGCTTTTCGGCCGGCTTGGCCAGCGGCGCGATCGACAGGTCGGCGGCCGCCACCACCTTGGCTTTTTCGATCGCCAGCATGATGCGCTCGGGCTCGACGCCGAGGATCGCCGAGAAGCTGGCGGCCAGCGCGCGCACCGCGGCGGCGCCGGCTTCGTCGTCGTGCCACAGCGAGTCGGCGCAGCGCGAGGACATGGTCGACAGCGCGGCCAGCCAGTCGTCCTGCTTGAGCGGCTGCGCGAAGTCGGCCGGGTCGATGCGGCGCATGCCGGCGATCAGGTTGCGCGGCAGGCCCCAGTGCTCGGCGGCGGCGCGGCCGATCTGCTCCATCGACAGCCCGAGCACCTCGTTGGCGGCGCCGTCTTCGCTGCCGGCGCCGGCGTGCGCCTGCAGCAGGGCCCAGCGCTCCGGCATGTAAAACGTGATCATCATGCGGCCCAGGGTGTGCAGCATCGAACACACCACCGCTTCTTCCGGGTCCTCGGCGGCGGCGCTGCTGGCCACCTGCTGCGCCACCATCCCGGCCAGCACCGCTTTTTCCATTTCGATGTGGGCGATCGGCGAATCGCCCGAGGAGCTGCTCAGTTCCTCGATCAGCTTGAGCCCCAGCGCCAGATGGCCGATCGCCTCGGTACCCAGCACCAGCACCGCTTTCGACACCGTGTTGATGCGCTGGCCGAAGGCCGAATACATGCCGCTGTTGGCCAGCCGCAGCACCTTCTGGGTCAGGACCGGATCGGACAGCACGGTCTGGGTCATATTGAATTCGTGCTCGTCTTCGCCGCGCATGGCGCCCAGGATCGCGCTGATCGCCTTGGTGAAGCCGGGCATGTCGCCTTGCTGGCGGATGCGCTCCCACAGCAGGGCGAGGGTGGCGTCGGCGTGGGTGGCCGGGGGCTGGGTGGCAGTGTGGGTCATTGGATGCCTGCGCGTAGTTCGGTCGGCAGCAGGGCCGCGTAGAGGTTTTCCTTCAAGGCGGCCATCGCGACGTGGGCCGGCATCGGCTTGCCGGTCAGGTAGCCTTGCACGTACTGGCAGCCGCGCCCGTCGAGGTAATGCAGCTGCGCCTCGGTCTCGACCCCTTCGGCCACCACCGACAGGCCGAGGTGCTTGGCCAGGTCGAGCACCGCGTTGCAGATCGCGCCGTCCTTCTGCGAGTCGGGCAGGTCCTTGATGAAGGCGCGGTCGACTTTCAGCACCGAGATCGGGAAGCGCTTCAGGTAGGCCAGCGAGGAGTAGCCGGTGCCGAAGTCGTCGATCGCGATGCGCGCCTTGCGCTCGGCCATCTTGGACAGGATCGCCTCGGCGTGGGCCGGGTCGATCATCAGCGTCCCTTCGGTGATTTCGAGCACCAGCTGTTCGCCCCGCAGGCCGGAGAAGGCGATCGCGTGGTCCAGCACCTCGAGGAATTTATCGTTGCGGAACTGGCGCGGGCTGATGTTGACCGAGATGTAGAGCTGGCGCTTGGCCACTTCTTCGAATTGCTTGAGCTGGACGCAGGCCGCTTTCAGGGCCCAGGCGCCGAGCAGGTTGATCAGGCCATTGGTCTCGGCGATCGGGATGAAGCGCGCCGGCGGCACCATGCCGAGGCCCGGATGCTTCCAGCGCATCAGGGTCTCGAAGCCCTGGATCTGGCGCGACTGGGCGTCCACGATCGGC
>DASRXO010000838.1:0-3240 GCA_035654095.1 Telluria sp. | reverse complement strand
TTGTTCAGCCAGAGGACTCTGAACTTTTGACTCGACATGAAGTTCAAGCTGCGCCTCCAGATTTGCTCGTCACCAATTATTCCATGCTCGAATACATGCTTATGCGGCCAATTGAGCGTAAGCGGCCAGCCGTCCCATCTTTAAATCGCTCCGGATTCGATAGACACTTCGAGTTTTTCGGAGGTGCCAATGACGAGCAAAGAAAACGAAGAGATGTGGGTCCAGCGGGTGGCAGCGTGGAAGGTCAGCGGCGTGTCGATGCGCGCGTTTGCACTTCTGCATGGCTGGAACACGCGCCAACTGGGTTGGTGGAAGAAGCGGCTGGCGCCGCCGTCGGCGCCGGCGCCGACGGCGGCGATGCTGCCGGTGACGGTGGCGCGAGCGCCTGTGAGCAGCGCATTCCGGCTGGCCGGCGCCAACTGGTCGCTTGATCTGCCGGCCGCCACGCCGGCGTCGTGGCTGGCCGAACTGTTGCGGAGCCTGTGATGGAACTGTCGGCGGATGCGATCTGGCTGGCCACGGGGGCGGTGGACATGCGCACAGGCATCGACGGCTTGTCCCTGCATGTGCAGCAAGCGTTGGGGCGCCCGCCGTGCGACGGCACCGCCTATGTGTTCGCCAATCGCCGCCGCACGCGCCTCAAGCTGGTGTGCTGGGATGGCACCGGCGTCTGGATGTGCTTGCGCCGCCTGCACCGTGGCCAGTTCGTCTGGCCGCAGGAGGACGCGGCCAGTTGGCAAATCAGCGCCGCGCAATGGCAATGGCTGGTGGCCGGTGTCGATTGGCAGCGCCTGTGCGCAGCGGCGCCTGCGCAGTGGCGGTTGTGACGACGTAAACTGTTGTGCTTGTAAACGTGCGGCCAGCCCTGTAAACTGTGCAGCATGAACCCGCTCGACGCACTCGCCTCCGCCAACATCGATCCAGCGCTGCTGGCGCAAGTCCGGGCATTGTTCGCGCAGCAGCAGGCCAGCCTCGCCGAGAAGGACGTCACGCTGGCGCGCCAGGGGACGGTGCTGGCCGAGCGGGAGTTCAAGATCAAAGCGCTAACGCACGAGTTGGCCTACTACCGCCGGATTCGCTTCGGCAAGGCCAGCGAAGCGCTCACCGGCGAGCAGCGCCTGCTGTTCGAGGAAACGGTCGACATGGACCTGGCCGCGATCGAGGAAGAACTCGAAGGCCAGGCACCGGCCAAGCGGCAGCGCCCGCGCGCCGGCCGCCAGCCGCTGCCGCCGGAACTGCCGCGCATCGAGCACCACCACGTGCCGGCATCATGCCAATGCGGCCAATGCGGCGCGGACCTGGTCAAGATTGGTGAAGACGTCAGCGAACAGCTCGACGTGGAGCCGGCGCGCTTCTTCGTTCACCGCCACATCCGCCCACAGTACGCCTGCCGGCCGTGCGAAACGGTGACGGCGGCGCCGATCCCGCCGGCGGTCATTGACGGCGGCATGGCAGCCGTCGGCCTGTTGGTCTGGATCGCCGTCTGCAAATACCTCGATCACCTGCCGCTGTACCGGATCGAACAGATCGCCGCGCGCCAGGGCGTGCCGCTGGCGCGCTCCACGCTGGGCGAATGGATCGGGCGCATCGGCGTGGCGCTGCAACCGCTGGCCGACCGGCTCGCCGAACTGCTCCGGGAACGAAGTTGCCTGCACGCCGACGAAACGCCGGTGCGCCAGCTCGACCCGGGCAGCGGCAAGACCAAGCACGCCTACCTGTGGGCGTATCGCTCCAACACGCTCGACGACGGGCCGGCGCTCGTCGTGTTCGACTACCAGACCAGTCGCGCCGGTGCGCACGCGCGCGCCTTCCTGCAAGACTGGCGCGGCCACCTGATGGTCGACGATTACGCCGGCTATAAAGCGCTGTTCGCGGCCGGCCCGACCGAGCTCGCGTGCCTGGCGCATATCCGCCGCAAGTTCTTCGACGTTCACGCGGCTAGCGGCAGCCCCGTGGCCGAGGAGGCGCTGCGCCGCATCGCCCAGTTGTACGCGATCGAGCAGGCGGCGGCGGGCATGACGCCGGCGCAGCGCCTGGCGTTGCGTGCTCAGCACGCCGTGCCGGCCTTGGCCGCCATGCACGCCTGGCTGCTGGAGACTCAGCTCGGCGTGGCCGCCGGCAGCGGCACGGCCAAGGCCATCGCGCATGCGCTCAAGCGTTGGCCAGCGCTGCAGCGCTACGCCAGCTCGGGCAGCCGGCCCATCGACAACAACCCGGTCGAGAACGTGATACGTCCGATCGCCATCGGCAAGAAGAACTGGCTGTTCGCCGGCTCGGAACGCGCGGGCCGCCGCGCCGCCGCCATCCAGAGCCTGTTCGCCACCGCCAAGCTAAACGGCCTCGACCCGGCGCGCTGGCTCGCCGACACGCTCGACAAACTGCCGACCTGCCCGAACAGCAAGATCGACTCCCTGCTACCGTTCGCAAACTCTACACAGCCCTGATCGTCGAGGGAAGGTGGGCGGACTGGCCGCTTACGCACCTGCGCTGTTGCCGGTGCGGGTAACGCCGGCTGCGGTCCCAGCTGCGGTCGCGATCAGCCTGCGCAGCGAGCGCGGTTGGACGTTGACCTTGCCTGGCGATGTACCAGCGAGCTGGCTGGCCGAATTGATGCGCGCCCTGTGATGGAACTATCGGCCGATGCGATCTGGCTGGCGACGGCGGCGGTGGACATGCGCACCGGCATCGACGGGCTGTCGCTGCACGTGCAGCAGGCACTGGGCCGCCCACCTTGCGACGGCACGGCCTACGTGTTTGCCAACCGCCGCCGTACGCGCCTCAAGCTCGTGTGCTGGGATGGCACCGGTGTCTGGATGTGCCTGCGCCGTCTGCACCACGGCCAGTTCGTCTGGCCCCAGGCGGATGATGCGTGCTGGCAGATGAGCGCGGAGCAATGGCAATGGCTGGTTGCGGGTGTGGACTGGCAGCGCCTGTCGGCGCCAGCGCCGGCGCAGTGGCGGCTGTGAAGACGTAAACTGTTGCGCTTGTAAACATGGAGCTGGCCCTGTAAACTGCACAGCATGAACCCGCTCGACGAACTTGCCTCCACCGACATTGACCCGGCGCTGCTGGTGCAGGTGCGTGCTTTGTTCGCACGCCAGCAGGCCGATCTGGAGCAGTGCGATGTCACGCTGGCGAAGCGGGATGCCTTGCTGGCCGAGCAGGCCTTCAAGATCACCGCGCTGACGCACGAGCTGGCCTACTACCGCCGCATCCGTTTCGGCAAGGCAAGCGAAGCCC
>DASRXO010000837.1:0-3074 GCA_035654095.1 Telluria sp. | reverse complement strand
AACCCCTTCGGGCTCGCGCCGGAAGGGGTTTTTTTGGGTCGTCATTCCCGGGCTCGGCGCCCCCCTTGGCGGGAATCCATAGTCTGCCAACTTGCAGACGCGCTATGGATTACCGCCAAGGGGGGCGCCGAGCCCGGTAATGACCGGGGCGCAGCTTACAGCACTTCGCTCGCATGGTCGGCCAGGCGCGAACGCTCGCCGCGCGCCAGCGTCACGTGGCCGCTGTGCGACCAGCCCTTGAAGCGGTCCACTACATAGGTCAGGCCGCTCGACCCTTCGGTCAGGTAAGGCGTGTCGATCTGCGCGATGTTGCCGAGGCAGAGGATCTTGGTGCCCGGACCGGCGCGCGTGACCAGGGTCTTGATCTGCTTGGGCGTCAGGTTCTGCGCCTCGTCGATGATCAGGAACTTGTTGACGAAGGTGCGCCCGCGCATGAAGTTGAGCGACTTGATCTTGATCCGCGAACGGATCAGGTCCTGGGTCGCCGCACGGCCCCATTCGCCGCCGTCCGAATCGGACTTGTTGAGCACTTCGAGGTTGTCGTCGAAGGCGCCCATCCACGGCGACATCTTCTCTTCCTCGGTGCCGGGCAGGAAGCCGATGTCTTCGCCCACCGGCACCGTCACGCGGGTCACGATGATCTCGTTATAGAGCTTGGTCTCGAGCACTTGCGCGAGGCCCGCGGCCAAGGCCAGCAAGGTCTTGCCGGTGCCGGCCTGGCCGAGCAGGGTGACGAAGTCGCACTCCGGATTCATCAACAGGTTGAGCGCGAAATTCTGCTCGCGGTTGCGCGCGGTGACGCCCCACACATTGTTCTTGCTGTGGCTGAAGTCGCGCAGGGTTTGCAGCACCGCGGTCTTGCCGTTGATCTGCTTGACCTGGCCGTAGAAGGGCGCCTCGCCGTTCTTCGGTTCGAGGTAGATGAACTGGTTGACCAGCAGGGTCGGCACGGTCGGCCCGGTCACGCGGTAGAAAGTGGCCGAGACGCCGTTCTTGTTTTCCTGCCAGGACTCCATGTCCTTGCCGTTCTTGTTCCAGAAATCGTCAGGCAGTTGGACGATGCCCGAGTACAGCAGGTCGGTGTCTTCCAGCACATGGTCGTTGAAATAATCTTCGGCCGGCAGGCCCAGCGCGCGCGCCTTGATGCGCATATTGATGTCTTTCGACACCAGCACGATGGCGCGGCCCGGCTGTTCGGCTTCCAGGTTGCGCACCACGCCGAGGATCTGGTTGTCGGCCTTGCCGACCGGCAGCCCCTCGGGCAGGGTCGGGCCGTTTTGCAGCCGGGTCTGGAAGAACAGACGGCCCTTGGCGTCCTTGTTGCCCAGCTTCGAGAGCGGGATGCCGCTTTCGATCGCGCCATCGTCGATATTGCCGACCAGCGCATCGAGCGTGCGCGAGACCTGGCGGGCATTGCGCGCCACTTCCGACATGCCCTTCTTGTGGTCGTCGAGCTCTTCCAGCGTCATCATCGGCAGGTAGACGTCGTGCTCTTCGAAGCGGAACAGCGAGGATGGGTCGTGCATCAGCACATTGGTGTCGAGCACGAACATCTTGGTCTTGCCGGAGACGTCGGCCTTGCGGCTGGCTTGCGACTTGACTTGCAGTTCGACCGGCTTGTGCTTGGCCGGATGCGGGGATTCGAGGTCGGCGTGCTGCTTTTCCTTGCCGCGGCCGGCCGGTTTCGGCGCAGGCTCGGGACTGGACGGCACCGCCACCGGCGCGCTCCTGGCGCGCGTCGTCTTGGCGGCTCTCTCGGCCGGCGCGGCGATCAGCTCCTCGACCGGCTCCGGTTCGGGTTTGGCGGCAGCCGGCACGGCCCGGATCGCGGGCTTGTTGCGGTCGGCTTTCGGATAGTCTGCGGCCAGCAGCAGCGCGGCCGGTTTGGTGGGAAGTTTTGGCAGTGGCATCAGGGTCTCAATCTAAACAAATCAGGGAAAGTAGCCCGGCGGTTGGCGCAGCGGCGCCTGCCGCGTCGGGGGTGAGGCGCTGGTCGGGCCCGGCATGGTGTCCGGGCCGGCTGGCCGCCAGATTGGGATGATGCAGGAAGAAAAAAACGCTCTGACTCAAAATGGCTGATGCAATCAAGGTTGTCCGCAGGTTGATCAACTGACCGCCGAAACATCGTCGTCCTCGCGCAAGCGGGGATCCATACTGCGACGATCTTGCCGATGCGGTATGGATTCCCGCCTGCGCGGGAATGACGGGGCTTGCGGCCTACCCTCAGGGCTGGCTCTTCACAAATTCCAGCACTTCGTCGACGTGATTTGGAACTTTCACGCCACGCCATTCTTTCACCAATTTGCCGTTAGCGTCAATGATAAACGTGCTGCGCTCGATGCCGCGGACTTGCTTACCATACATATTTTTCATCTTCATGACGCCGAACTGCAGGCAAACCGTTTCCTCGGGGTCGGAAATGAGCTCGAACGGCAAGCCCAGCTTGGACTTGAAGTTGTCGTGCGAGCGCAGCGAATCGCGGCTGATGCCATAGATTTCGGTGCCGGCCTGGCGGAAGGCATCGTGGGCGTCGCGGAAGGCCATGCTTTCAGTGGTGCAACCCGGCGTATTGTCCTTCGGATAAAAATACAGGACGGTATATTTGGCGGGCCGGCCGGCCAGCTGGAAGGCATGGTCGCCGGTCATGGTGGCGGAAAAATCGGGTACGGATGCTGCGGATGGGCTTTGAGCCACGTGGGTCTCCTGTGCAGTTGGTGGGGCAGGCACCCGAGCCTGCCCTACATGGTCGTGTCGAGCACGATCAAGTCGCCTGATCGGCCGGGTAATTCTCCCCAGGCTGCCGGATGGGTCGGCAGCGGCTGGTCTTTTACCTTCTGGTGGTAGTCTGCCATCGAGGCCAGTGCATACCCTTGTTTTTTCCAACCCTCTAACAACTGCTCGAAGATGGGGGCAAGTTTTTGCCCTTCAAGTTCGGCATGCAAGGTGTACACATGGTCGCGCGCGGCGCCCGCGGTCAGGGACAGCAAATGGGCCGCGATGTTGGCGGTAGTGATGGTCACGCCGCCGATCTCGCGCCCCAGTAATTCGTCCAGCGTCGGCAGGGTGGTCGGCAA
>DASRXO010000836.1:0-9861 GCA_035654095.1 Telluria sp. | reverse complement strand
AGTCCTTCCACCAGGCCGACCCCTCGACCACCCGCAAGTACGGCGGCACCGGGCTGGGACTGGTGATCAGCAAGCAGCTGGCCGAGTTGATGGGCGGCCGCGTCGGCGTCGACAGCGCGCCCGGCACGGGCAGCACCTTCTGGTTCACGGCGCGCCTCGGCAAGGCCGTCAACTTCATGCGCGCCGGGCCGGCGCCGGTCGATCCCGAGGTGCTGCGGGAGATCGCCGGCGCCTACATCCTGCTGGTCGAGGACAATATCTTCAGCCAGCAGGTGGGACAGGAGCTGCTGGAGGAGCTGCACGCCACGGTCGTCATCGCCAACAACGGCAAGGAGGCGATCGACCTGATGCTCAAGGAGCGCTTCGATTGCGTGCTGATGGACGTGCAGATGCCGGTGATGGACGGCTTCGAGGCGACCCGCATGATCCGCTCCGATCCGCGCCTGCGCGGCGCGCTGGTGATCGCGATGACCGCCAACGCCGGCCTGGACGACCAGGCGCGCTGCCTGGAGGCGGGGATGGACGAATTCGTGACCAAGCCGATTTCGCCGGCCCTGCTGTTCGAGGTGATCGCGCGCTGGCTGCGGCAGCGCCGCGGACCCGGCCAGGAGCGGCGCGCGGCGGGACGGCCGGCGCAGGGCGGCGCCGAGGCCGGGCGCGAGGCGCCGGAGCTGATCGACATGGCGGCGCTGGCGCTGACCTTCGGCGGCGATCCGGACAAGATGCGCAAATACGCCCTGCTGTTCATCGATTCGGCGCGCGACGGGCTGGCCGAAATGGCCAACGCGCTGGAGCGCTCCGACTTGACGCGGGTGGCCGAGCTGGGGCACCGCACCAAGTCCTCGGCGCGCGCGGTGGGCGCGATGGGATTCGCCGAGTTGTGCCTCGCGCTGGAACGCTTCCGCGAGCGCGGCACGGTGGAGGAGGCGCGCGCCATCGTCAGCCGCATGGTGGAATTGCACGAGCGCCTGCGGCATCACATCGCAGCGGATTTGGTGGTGACGGCATCGCGTTAAATTGGTATGCTGTGCGGTCGCAGTAGCCAACCCACGGAACTCCATGCCAGCACCGGTTTCACCCATCACGCCCGGCCTCCTGATCCTGCACGGGAACCAGATGGAGCAGCTGCGCGCGGCGGTTTTCGGCTGGCTGCGCGGCCATCCGCTGGCGCCGCTCGAAACCGAGACGATCCTGGTGCAATCGAACGGCGTGGCCGAATGGCTCAAGATCGCGCTGGCCGAAGAATTGGGCGTGTGCGCCGCCACCCGCGTGGCGCTGCCCGCGCGCTTCCTGTGGGAGGCCTACCGCGGCCTGCTGGGGCGCGAGCGGGTACCGAGCCGCTCGCCGTTCGACAAGAACCCGCTGACCTGGCGCCTGATGCGGCTGCTGCCGGCGCTGCTGGCCGACCCGGTGTTCCTGCCGCTGCGCCACTTCCTCGGCGACGGCGATCCGGAACGCCGGCTGCAGCTGGCCGAACGCCTGGCCGACCTGTTCGACCAGTACCAGGTCTACCGCGCCGACTGGCTGTCCGACTGGGCCGCCGGCCGCGACCAGCTGCGCAGCGCGCGCGGCGAGGCGATCGCGCTGGCACCGGACCAGCGCTGGCAGGCGCAGCTCTGGCGCGCGGTCAACGACAGCCTGCCGGCGCCGCAACGCGACTCGGGCCGCGCCACCATCCATGACTTGTTCGTCGACGCCAGCGAACGGGAGCAAGCGCCGGCCGGCCGCCTGCCGCGGCGCGTGGTGCTGTTCGGGATCTCGGCCCTGCCTTACCAGACCCTGCAGGCGGTGGCCGCGCTGTCGCGCTACACCCAGGTGCTGCTGGCGGTGCCCAATCCCTGCCAGTTTTATTGGGGCGACATCATCGAAGGGCGCGAGCTGCTCAAGGCCGAACGCAAGCGCCAGCGCGCGCGCGGCGGCGTCGACCTGTCGGCGATGCCGATCGAGGAACTGCACGCGCACAGCCATCCGCTGCTGGCGAGCTGGGGGCGCCAGGGCCGCGACTTCGTGCGCATGCTCGACGAATTCGACACCGGGCCCGCGGGCCGCTTCGACAACTTGCGCATCGATCTGTTCAGCGAAGGCGCGGGCGGCACCTTGCTGGCGCAGGTGCAGGCCGCGGTGCGCGATCTGTTGCCGCTTGCCGAGCACCCGCACACGCCGCCCGCCGCCGGCGACCGCTCGATCGAATTCCATGTCGCGCACAGCGTGCAGCGCGAGGTCGAGGTGCTGCACGACCAGCTGCTGTCGTGGTTCGCGGCCGACCCGGCGCTGCGCCCGCGCGAGGTGGTGGTGATGGTGCCGGACATCGACGTCTTCTCGGCCGCGATCCATGCGGTGTTCGACCAGCACAAGCGCAGCGACCCGCGCTTCATCCCGTTCGAGATCGGCGACGTCAAGGACCGCAGCGTCAATCCGCTGCTGGTGGCGCTCGAATGGCTGCTGCGCCTGCCGCAGCAGCGCTGCCGCCAGAGCGAGGTGCGCGACCTGCTCGACGTGCCGGCGCTGGCTGCGCGCTTCGGCCTGTCCGAAGAAGATATGCCCACCCTGGGCACCTGGATCGAAGGCGCCGGCGTGCGCTGGGGCCTGGATCAGGAACACCGCAATGGCCTGGGCCTCGGTTCGGCCGGTGAGCAGAACGCCTGGATCTTCGGCGTGCGCCGCATGCTGCTCGGGTATGCAAGCGGCGCCGGCGCCAACTTCCGCGGCATCGAGCCGTACACGGAAGTGGGCGGCCTCGATGCCGCGCTGGCCGGTTCGCTGGCGCAGCTGATCGAAACCCTGCTCGCATGGCGCGCGATGCTGGCGCAGGCGCGCAGCCCGGCCGAGTGGGGCACGCAGGCGCGCGCGCTGCTGGCGGCCTTCTTCGACGCCAGCGAGGAAGGCGACCGGCTCACGCTGGCGCAGTTGCACGAGGCGCTGCAAGGCTGGCTCGAGACCTGCGCCAGCGCCGAATTCGACGAGGCCGTGCCGCTGGCCGTGCTGCGCGAAGCCTGGCTCGGCGCGCTCGACGAGCCGACCCTGAATCACCAGTTCGTGTCCGGCGGCGTGACCTTCTGCACCCTGATGCCGATGCGCGCGGTGCCGTTCCGCGTGGTCTGCCTGCTCGGCATGAACGACGGCGATTTCCCGCGCCGGGCGCGCCAGGCCGATTTCGATTTACTGGCCTTGCCCGGCATGGCGCGCCCCGGCGACCGTTCGCGCCGCGACGACGACCGCTACCTGATGCTCGAGGCCGTGCTGGCCGCGCGCGACAAGCTGTATATCTCCTGGGTCGGGCGCAATGTGCGCGACAACAGCGAGCAGCCGGCCTCGGTGCTGGTGTCGCAGCTGCGCGATTACCTGGCCGCGGGCTGGAACTTCGATCTCGCCGGCCTGAGCACCGAACACGCGTTGCAGCCCTTCAGCCGCCGTTATTTCGAACAGGGCGGCTTGTTGACCTATGCCGGCGAATGGCGCGCCGCGCACGGCGAGGCCGCGGACCAAGGCACTGCGGCGCTACCGCCGTTCGAGCTGGAACCGGGCTACCGCCTCAAGCTCGCCGAACTGGCGGCCTTCCTGCGCCAGCCCGCGCGCTACTTTTTCAGGCGCCGGCTCGGCGTCTCTTTCGCCGATGCCGACCGCGTGGGCGAGGACGAGGAGCCGTTCTCGCTCGATGCGCTGGAGCGCTACTTCCTCGAAGACAGCCTGCTCGACGACGCCAGCCCGCCCGAGGCGTTGGACCAGGTGCGCGCTAGCCTGACGCTGCGCGCCGAACGCCTCGCGCGCGAAGGCGTGCTGCCGATCGGCTTGATCGGCAAGGAGTGGCAGCGCCAACTGGTCGATGGCCTGGTCCCGGTACGCAGCGCCTGGCTGAGCTTGGGCGCGCAGTACGCCGCGCCGGCGCCGAAGCTGGCGATCGGCTTCGACTTCGGCGGCATCCAGCTCGACGACTGGATCGACAAACTGCGCAGCAACGACAGCGACACCGCGTGGCTGATGCAGATCTCGTCCAAGGTGCTGGACCGCCAGGGCCGTGCGCGCGGCGACAAACTGATCGCGCCGTGGTTGCGTCAACTCGCGGCCGCGGCGGCGGGCGAGCAGCTCACCGGCTTCCTGGTCGCGCGCGACGCGATCATGGCGATGGCGCCGCTCGAACCCGGGCAGGCCAGGGCCGAGCTGGCCGCGCTGGTCGCCCTGTGGCGCCGGAACATGGACCAGCCGCTGCCGGCCGCCTGCAAGACCGCGTTGGCCCACCTGCAGGGCGGCGATCCGCGCGCCATCTACGACGGCGGCTTCGAGCTGTCGGGCGAGGTGGCGGACCTGTGCCTGGCGCGCCTGTGGCCCGACTTTGCGGCGTTGACGGCGAGCGGCGACTGGCTGGCCACCGCCGAAGCGCTGTATGGCCCGCTGGCGCGCTGGCTGGGCGAGATCGCGATCACGCCGCTGGATGGAGAAATCGTATGAGCCAGCTGCTCGACGCGCTCGACTTCCCGCTGCACGGCTCGCGCCTGATCGAGGCCAGCGCCGGCACCGGCAAGACCTGGACCATCGCCGCGCTCTACCTGCGCCTGGTGCTCGGCCACGGCGGCGACCAGGCCTACGCGCGGCCGCTGCTGCCGTCCGAGATTTTGGTCATGACCTTCACCCGCGCCGCCACGCGCGAGCTGTCGAACCGGGTGCGCGAGCGGCTGGTCGAAGCGGCGGCTTTTTTCCGCGGCGAGCGCGAACTGGACGACGGCTACCTGCGCGCATTGGCCGCGTCCTATCCGGCCGGCAGCCCGCGCCAGCAGGCCGCGCACCGCCTGATGCTGGCCGCCGAAACGATGGACGAGGCGGCGATCTTCACCATCGACGCCTGGTGCCAGCGCATGCTGCGCGAGCACGCCTTCGACAGCGGGAGCCTGTTCGACGAGGAACTGGTCAGCGACGAACACGCGCTGTTCGAGGACGCGGCCCACGACTACTGGCGCCAGAACGTCTACCCCTTGAACAGCAAGGCGCTCGATGCCTTGCTGGGCTGCTGGCCCGACGTCGACGTCCTCAAGCGCTCGGTGCGCGAGCTGGTGCGCCGGGTCGATGTGCTGGGTGCGGCACCGGACGAATCGCTGGCCGCGCTGATCGCGCGCGTCGAACGCACGCAGCTGGCCGAACTGGCGCGCCTGAAAACCGGCTGGACCGAACGCGCCGACGCGATGGAGCAGTGGATCGCCGCCCAGCGCGCGCTCGCGCCCAAGTGCTTCAACGGGACCAAGCTGCGCGCCGATTCGCTGGTCAAGTGGTTCGATGCCTTGCGCGCCTGGGCCGTCGACCCCGCACTGGCGATGCCCGCGATGACCGACACCGCCTGGCACCGCCTGACGCCGGACGGCATCACCGACGCCTTCAGCAAGGGCTTCAGCACCGACATTCCCGATTGCTTCGCCTTCACCACCGAGCTGTGGGACGCGCTCAAGGCGCTCGATCCGCTGGCGCACGCGCTGTACCGCCACGCCGCGGCCAGCATCGCGCGGCGCATGGCGGAACTCAAGCGCCGCAGCCGCCAGTTCGGTTTCGCCGACATGCTCGAACGCCTGAAGGCGGCGCTGGAAGGCCCGAACGGCGAGGCCCTGCGCAAGCGCATCGCCGGGCAGTTTCCGGTCGCT
Organism: Telluria sp.; assembly: GCA_035654095.1. GTDB lineage: Bacteria > Pseudomonadota > Gammaproteobacteria > Burkholderiales > Burkholderiaceae_D > Telluria_A. Next base: position 4,237 of record DASRXO010000836.1, on the reverse strand, counting down.
ATGGTCGATGAATTCCAGGACACCTCGCCCGACCAGTACCGCATCTTCGACCTGCTGTACCGGGTCGCCGGCAACGCGCGCGAGCACGGCCTGTTCCTGATCGGCGACCCGAAGCAGTCGATCTACGGCTTCCGCGGCGCCGACATCCACAGCTACCTCGCGGCGCGCGCCGCCACCGAGGGCCGCCACTACCAGCTGGGCACCAACTACCGCTCCACCGCGGCGCTGGTGGAGGCGGTCAACCGGCTGTTCCGCCATGCCGAGGGCGATGCGCAGCACAAGGGCTTCGCGGCCGGCGCCTTCCGCTTCCGCAAAGGGGAGCTGAATCCGCTGCCGTTCGAGCCGGTGCAGGCCAAGGGCCGTTCGCAACAACTGGTCGGCGTGGCCGGCCCGTACCAAGCGCTGGCGGTGTGCAGCACCGAGCGCGACGACATGAAGGCCGACGACTACCGCGAATTCTTCGCCCACCACTGCGCCGAGCATATCGTCGGCCTGCTCAACGACCCCAGGGTCGGCTTCGAGGGCGGCGGCGAATTCAAGCGGCTGCTGCCGGCCGACGTCGCGATCCTGGTGCGCGACCGGCGCGAGGCCGCGGCGATCCGGCGCGCGCTCCAGCAGCGCAAGGTCGCCAGCGTCTACCTGTCCGACAAGGACTCGGTGGTCGACAGCGAGGAGGCGGCCGACGTGCTGCGCTGGCTGCATGCGGTCGCCAATCCGCTCGACGGCGGCCTGGCGCGAGCGGCCTTCGCGACCCGCACCGCCGGCCTGCCGCTGGCCGAACTGGCGCGCCTGTCGTCCGACGAACTCGAATGGGAACAGCGCATCGAACAGCTCAAGGCGCTGCATGTGGTCTGGCAGCGCCAGGGCGTGCTGGCCATGCTGCGCCGCTTCATCCACGAGCTCGGGCTGCCCTCGGAGCTGCTGCAAGAGGCGGGCGGCGAACGCCGGCTTACCAACCTGCTGCACCTGGCCGAGCTGCTGCAGGCGGCCAGCGGCCAGCTCGATGGCGAGCAGGCCCTGATCCGCTGGTTCGCCGAGCAGGTGGCGGGCGAAGGCGAGGGCGGCGACGAGCGCGTGCTGCGTTTGGAAAACGACGCCGAGCTGGTGAAAGTGGTCACCGTCCACAAATCGAAGGGGCTCGAATATCCGCTGGTGTACCTGCCTTTCGCGGTCACCGCGCGCAAGGCGGACCGCCGCAACCGCAGCTTCTTCGAATTGGTCGGCAAGGATGGTGTGCGGCGCATCGACTTTGCGATGTCGGAGGAATCGCTGATCGCGGTCGACCGCGCGCGCATCGAGGAAGACCTGCGCCTGCTGTACGTGGCGCTGACGCGCGCGCGCCACTTCCTGTGGCTGGGCGTGGCCGCGCTGGCCGGCAAGAAGACCGGCGAGAACCGGCTGCACGAGTCGGCGCTGGGCTACCTGCTCACCGGCGGCAGCCCAATCGCGGCGGCCGATATGCCCGTGCACTGGGAACGCCTGCGCGGCGACTCCGAGGCGATTGAGCTGCGCACCTTGACCCCGCCCGAGGGCATGACCATGCTGGCGCGCGCCGAGGCCAGGCCGCCCCTGCTCGACGCGCCCGAATTCAATGCGAGCTTCGAGCGCAACTGGGCGGTCGGCTCGTTCACCTCGCTGACGCGCCAGACCAACGCGGCGCCCATGCGCGCGCAGGAAGAGACCTTGTTCGAGGAAGAGGAAGCGGCGCGCGCGCCTGCGATGCGCACCGAGGACGCGCCGTGGCACCGCTTCCCGCGCGGTTCGGTGCCGGGTAACTTCCTGCACGAGCAGCTCGAGTGGATGGGGCAGGAGGGTTTCGCGATCGCCGACGATCCCGGTTTCGACGCGCGCCTCGCGCTGCGCTGCGAACGCGCCGGCTGGCAGCACCGCGCGGAGGACACCATCGCCTGGCTGCGCACCGTCGCCGCCACCCGCCTGCCGCAGCTGGGCGCGCCGCTGTCGGCGATCGCCGAGCTGCTGCCCGAGATGGAGTTCTGGTTCCCCAGCGATCACTTGAAGACATCCGCGCTGGACCGCCTGTGCCGCACGCTGCTGCTGGACGGCGCGCCGCGCCCGGCGCTGCCGGAGCGCCAACTGCATGGCATGCTCAAGGGTTTTGCCGACCTGGTGTTCGAGCACGAGGGCCGCTACTGGGTGCTCGACTACAAATCGAACGCGCTCGGTCCGGGCGATGCGGCCTACGGCAAGGCCGCGATGGCGGCCGGCATGGCCGCGCACCGTTACGATATCCAGGGCGCGATCTACATGCTGGCCCTGCACCGCCTGCTCAGGAGCCGCCTCGGCGAGGCCTACGACCCGGCGGCGCAGCTGGGCGGCGCGATCTTCCTGTTCCTGCGCGGGATCGCCAATCCGGCCACGCGCGGCTGCTACCTGCTGGCGCCCGACCCGGCGCTGCTCGATGGCCTCGAGCGCTTGCTGGACAAGGACGGAGGCGGCCATGAAGCCTGACGCCGACCTGCAGCGCCTGTGGGCCGAAGTCGCCGCCTTGACCGACGCCGGCGAGCTGCGGCGCCTGAGCGGCGCCTTTGCGCGCTTCATCGCCGCGGTGGGCGGCGCCTCGCCGGCGCTGATGCTGGCCTGCGTGCTGCTGTCCGAGCTCGAAGGCCGCGGCCACAGCTGCCTGATGCTGGGCGAACTGGCGGCGGACCCTTGCACGCTCATGGGCTGGAGCGAGGAACAGTGGAAGTCGCTGTCGGCGCCGGCCGGCGCGCTGCCGAAGAATGCCGCCGCCTGGCGCGCCGAGTTGGGCGCGGCCGACCAGGTGTGGCAGGTCGGCGAGCTCGATTTCGACCAGCCGCTGGTGCTTGACGGCGACCGCCTCTACCTGCGCCGCTACTGGCGCGACGAGACGCTGGTGGCCGACACCATCCGCAGCCGCGCGGCCGAACTGCGTGCCGTCGACGTGCCGCATGTGCGGCAGTGGATCGACATCCTGTTCGCGTCCGAGTGCCGCGCGCAGGCGCCCGACTGGCAGAAGCTGGCCTGCGCGATCGCGCTGCGCGGCTCGCTGGCGATCATCACCGGCGGACCGGGCACCGGCAAGACCTATACCGCGGCGCGCCTGCTTGCCTTGCTGTTCGCGGTCGCGCCGGATGCGGCCCAGCAGCGCATCGCGCTCGCCGCGCCGACCGGCAAGGCCGCCGCGCGCCTCAAGCAGTCGATCGACAAGGCGCTGACCGAGCTGGCCGACAAGGTGGGCGGCGCGCTGCCGCTGCGCGAGCTGACGGCGCGCATGGGCGCGGCGCGCACGCTGCACAGCCTTCTCGGCGCGCGGCCCGATACGCGCGCCTTCTCTCACCACAAGGGCAATCCGCTCGACGTCGACGTGCTGATCGTGGACGAGGCATCGATGGTGCATCTCGAGATGATGGCGGCGCTGCTCGATGCGCTGCCGCCGACCGCGACCCTGATCCTGTTGGGCGACAAGGACCAGCTGGCGTCGGTGGAAGCGGGCGCGGTGCTGGGCGATTTGTGCCGCGATGCGCAGGCCGGCGGCTATACCGCGGCCACCTTGGACTATGCGCAGGCGGCCAGCGGCGAGACCATTCCCGACGAATTCACCGGCGGCGCCGGGCCGCTGGCGCAGCAGACCGTGATGCTGCGTCACAGCCGGCGCTTCGGCGGGCCGATCGGCCAACTGGCGCTGGCGGTCAATGCGGGCGATGCGCTGCGCGCCGAGCAGGTGCTGCGCAGCGGCGGCGAGGCGGTGCGCTGGATCGAGCACGCGCAGCAGCATCTGGTGGTGCAGCTGGCCGGCGAGGGCTACCAGGCGTATTTGCAGCTGATCGCGCAGGGCGCGGGCGCGCACGAGGACGGGATCAGGCAGGTGCTGCACGCCTTCGATGCCTTCCGCATCCTGTGCGCGGTGCGCGAGGGCGAGTGGGGCGTGAGCGGGCTGAATGCGGCCATCGAGCAGAAGCTGGAGACGGCGGGTTCGATACGGCGGCGCGGCGAGTGGTATGTCGGCAGGCCGGTGATGGTGACCAGGAATGATTACGGGACCGGGGTGTTCAATGGCGATATCGGCTTGACCTTGGCGGATCCGGCGCGTCCGGGGTCGTTGCGGGTGTACTTCCTGGAAGGCGACAAGGTGCGCAGCGTGCTGGCGACCAGGCTACGGCAGGTGGAGACCGCGTATGCGATGACCGTGCATAAGTCGCAGGGGTCGGAGTTCAGGCATACGGTGCTGGTGCTGCCCAGGGAGGGCGGGGCGATG
>DASRXO010000835.1:0-2712 GCA_035654095.1 Telluria sp. | reverse complement strand
CGACGACTGGAACTAAGGGCCGCGCCACAGCCGCGGCCCGGCCCGCCTAGCGGTCGACCATCTTTTGCCGATCCGCGGCGTAGCGCGCGCCCTGTACCGTGATCGCGGACAGGGCGCGATCGATGTTGCGCAGATCGTCGGCCGTCAGTTCGAGGTTGGCCGCGGCGATGTTTTCTTCCAGCCGATGCAACTTGGTGGTGCCCGGAATCGGCACGATCCATGGCTTCTGGGCCAGCAGCCAGGCGAGTGCGATCTGTGCCGGGGTCGCCTGCTTCTGCGTGGCGATTTGACCGAGCAGATCCAGCAGCGCCTGGTTCGCTTTGCGTGCCTCCGGCGCGAAGCGCGGAATGGCGCTGCGCAGGTCGCTGCTGTCGAACTGGGTGTTCGCGCTGATCGCGCCGGTCAGGAAACCCCTGCCCAGCGGGCTGAACGGGACGAAGCCGATGCCGAGTTCCTCGACGGTCGGCAGGATCTCCTTCTCGGGCTCGCGCCACCACAAGGAGTATTCGCTCTGGAGCGCCGCGACGGGCTGCACCGCGTGGGCGCGGCGGATGCTCTGGGCGCCCGCCTCCGATAAGCCGAAGTGCTTGACCTTGCCTTCCCGGATCAGGTCCTTGACCGTGCTGGCGACATCCTCGATCGGCACCGCCGGATCGACGCGGTGCTGATAGAACAGGTCGATGCGGTCGGTCTTGAGCCGCTTGAGCGACGCTTCGGCCACGTCCCTGATATGTTGCGGCCGGCTATCGAGGCCCAATTGCGCCTGCGCTTCCCGAAAGCCGAACTTGGTGGCGATCACTACCCGATCCCGAAACGGCGCCAGCGCTTCGCCCACCACTTCCTCGCTGGTGAACGGGCCATACACCTCGGCCGTGTCGAACAAGGTGACGCCGCGCTCGACCGCTGCGCGGATCAGTTTGATGGCGTCCTGCTTGTCGGTGGCCGGACCGTAGCCGTGGCTCAGGCCCATGCAGCCGAGCCCGATGGCCGACACTTGCAGGCCGCTGTTTCCAAGTGTGCGTTGTTGCATGTACTGCTCCTTCAGAGATTCATTGGTCAAACGTTCGATCGAGGCGGGTACGATTCGTCCTCGGCCGATCGGAACGTGGGCCAATGCTACTCTTGCCAGGGCGATCTTGCCGGACGGGTGCCGATTCGATGGCGCATCGAATCAGTGGCTCAGCTGCAGCACTTCGGTCAGCGACCATTGCAGCGGCTGGCCGCTGCGATCGGTGATGCGCGTCAGGTCCGCATAGATGCGGGCCTGCACGCTGTCCGGCAGGTGCACGAAACTGCCGCCGTCGGCGATGCGCTCGCCGTTCACGAAGGCCCAGGTGAAGAACTTCAGCGCAGCCAGCGTCTGGGCCGGATTGTTCGCCACTTGCGGCACGATCACGAAGGTGCCCATGGTGATCGGCCAGCTTTTGGCGCCGGGCCGGTCGGTCAGCATCTCTTCGAATCTGGCTTGCGATTTCCACGCGCTGTTGTTGAGCGCCGCCGCGAATCCCTCGGCGTCCGGCGCGACCACGCGGCCGTCGCGGTTGCGCATGCGTGCGTAGGCCAGTTTGTCTTGCAGCACATAGTTGTAATCGACATAGCCGATCGCGCCTTCGGTGTGCTTCAGGCCGGTGACGATGCCGCTGCTCCCTTTCAACAACACGGTATCGGCCGGCCAGGCGACCGTAAAATTCGTGCCGTAGCTTTGCTTCCACGCAGGGCTGAGCTTGCTGAGGTAATCGGTGAAGTTGTAGGTCGTGCCCGAACCGTCGCTGCGCGCCAGCGTGACGATCGGCGTCTTGCGGCCGCCCAGCGAAGGGTTCAGGGCGACCAGCGCCGGATCGTTCCAGCGCGTGATCCGGTGCGCGAAGATATCGGCCAACAATTCGCCGGTCAGCTGCAGCTCGCCCGCGCGCACGCCGGCCAGGTTCACGACCGGCACCACGCCCGAGATCGCGCTGGGGAAGCAGACCAGTTGGTAGCTGAGCGGCACGCCGCCGCTGCGGCTGATGCGGCGAACCGTCGTTCCCGCGCAGGCGGGAATCCATAGCACCTATGATCAGTGGCGCTATGGGTTCCCGCCTGCGCGGGAACGACGACTTAACGGCATAGTGTCTGGTGCCGGTGTTCGAGGTCACCGGCTAACCTGCTGCGTGCACCTTGGGGAGGCCAGCCAGCGAAGCGAGTCTAGCCCCGCGATGTGACAGGCGCGTGACTGTCTCCACGTCGTCGTGATGGCATCCCAAAGTGATATGGTTGCCACGACACCTGCGATGCGGGTCAGCGGATCTGCACCGCATCCACCGGCACGTGATACGCGTCGTAATACTCGCGCCGGAACAGCGCGGCGAGCGTGCCGTCCCTGGTCATGTCGGCCATCGCCTGCTCGAAGGCTTCGATATGCGCGGCGTGCGGCGAGTGCGTGGTAATCGCCACCGAGCGCGGACTCGGATCGGCTTCGCGATACGCTGCCTTGACCACCTCCGCCTGCAGTCCCAGCCGCGCTACCAGCGCCTCGCCCTGGTCTTCCGGAATCAGCACCGCGTCGAGCCGGCCCAAGGCCAGCTTGCGGAAGTTCGCTTCCATGTCGCGCACCGCGGCCTTGGCCAGCGAGTTGTCATGGTCGAAGCGGTCGAAATATTCCGCGCCCAGCTTGATCCCGATGCGCAGCCCCGCCAGGTCGGCGTAGCTGCGGATCGGCGTCCCCTTCTTCTT
>DASRXO010000834.1:0-3440 GCA_035654095.1 Telluria sp. | reverse complement strand
GCGCATGTGCTTGGGTCACATCGGCCACGTTGCCGGCCGTGCCGACGACGGTATGGACCAGGCCAGTGGCCATGTCCACACCCACGTGTGCCTTCATGCCGAAGTGCCAGTCGTTGCCTTTCTTGGACTGATGCATTTCCGGATCGCGCTCGCCGTCCTTGTTCTTCGTCGATGGCGGCGCCGCGATCAACGTAGCATCGACGATGGTCCCCTCACGCATGGACAGGCCTTTGCTGGCAAGGTGAGCCTTGATTTCGTCGAAGACGCGGCGTGTCAGGTCGTTCTCTTCGAGCAGGCGGCGAAACTTGAGCAGAGTCGTCGCATCGGGTGCCGATTCATGGGTGAGGTCGACACCAACAAAACTCCGAACCGAGCCGATGTCGTAAATTGCATCCTCGATACCTTCGTCCGACAATCCGAGGCATTGCTGGGCGATATACATGCGCAGCATTCGCTCCAAGCCAATCGGTGGGCGACCGCGACCGCCTCCCTTCGGATAGTACGGCAGCAGTGCGGCCACCAACGCCGGCCAGGGCGTCGCCGCCTCGATCTCGGACAGAAAGCGTTCACGCCGCGTCAGCTTCTTCTTGCTGGCAAACTCGACGTCCGCAAAGCTCGTTTGTTTCATCGTTTCAAGACTGAAGGTAGGATGCGTAATTGTGCCAGTTCAGGTGGTCACGCGGTGGCATCTCAGCGATTAAATCAGCACTTCCCTAGGTCTTAACCAAACGCTGCCACAGCGCGGTGGTGGCCACCGCCTGGTTCATGCTGTAGAAATGCAAGCCGGGCGCGCCGCCGGCCAGCAGGCGCTCGCACAACTGGGTCACCACGTCCAGCCCGAAGGCCTTGATCGAGGCGCCGTCGTCGCCGAAGCTGGCCAGCTTGAGCCGCACCCAGCGCGGAATCTCGGCGCCGCACATATCGGAAAAGCGCAGCAGCTGGGTGTAGTTGGTAATCGGCATGATGCCGGCCACGACCGGCACGTCGATGCCCATCTTGCGGGTCTGGTCGATGAACTGGAAATACGCGTCGGCGTTGTAAAAATACTGGGTGATCGCGGCGTTCGCGCCGGCCTTGACCTTGCGCGCGAAGTTCTGCAAATCGTCTTGCGGCGAACGCGCCTGCGGATGCACCTCGGGGTAGGCCGCCACTTCGATGTGGAACCAGTCGCCGGTCTCGGCGCGGATGAACTCGACCAGCTCGTTGGCGTAACGGAACTCACCGGCCGCGCCGTAACCGCTCGGCAAATCGCCGCGCAGGGCCACCAGCCGGTGGATGCCGTGCTGCTTGAACTGCGCGAGGATGGCGCGGATCGATTCGCGCGTGCCGCCCACGCAGGACAAGTGCGGCGCGGCGGCTTCGCCGTCGGCCAGGATCTCGAGCACGGTGTCGAGCGTGCCCTGCTGCGTGCTGCCGCCGGCGCCGAAGGTCACCGAAAAATATTTCGGATGCAGCTCGGCCAGCTTGCGGCGCGTGACGCGCAGCTTCTCGGCACCCTCGGCCGTCTTCGGCGGGAAAAATTCGATACTGAAATTATGCGTTTCCATTTTTTTTCAGGAGTAAGGTCGACAAGGCCCACGAGATCACGCTGTACAGGATGGCGGCGAGGACGGCCGACCCGAATCCAGCCACGTGGAAACCATCGACCAGCTGCGCCACGCCCCAGAACAGGAAGCCGTTGATGACCAGGATGAACAGGCCCATCGACAGCAAGGTCACAGGCAAGGTCAGCAGCACCAGCAGCGGGCGGATCAGCGTGTTCACCAGGCCCAGCACCAGCGCCGCCACCAGCGCCGCGCCAATATTCGTCACCGTCACGGAATGCATCAAATAAGGCAGCGCCAACAAGGCGGCCGCGTTGATAAACCAGGTCAGCAATAAGCGCATGGGGGTCCCGTCGCGTTGCGGTGGACACGGCAGCGCCGCGCCCACCGGTACATCGATCAATAACGGTAGTGATCGGGCTTGTACGGCCCTGCCTTGCTTACCGAAATATACGCCGCTTGCTCGTCGGTCAGCACGGTCAGCTGCGCGTTGAGCTTCTTGAGTTGGAGGCGCGCGACCTTCTCGTCGAGATGCTTGGGCAGCGTGTACACGCCGACCGGATAGCGCGCGGTGTTGGCGAACAGCTCGATCTGGGCGATGGTCTGGTTCGCGAACGAGGAGCTCATCACATACGAAGGATGGCCGGTGCCGCAGCCGAGGTTGACCAGGCGGCCTTCCGCCAGCAGGATGATGCGCTTGCCGTTCGGGAAGATCACATGATCGACCTGCGGCTTGATGTTTTCCCACTGATACTTCTTGAGCGCGGCGACGTCGATCTCGTTGTCGAAGTGGCCGATGTTGCAGACGATCGCCTGGTCCTTCATCGCCAGCATGTGCTTCTCGGTCAGGATGTGATAGTTGCCGGTGCAGGTGACGAAGATGTCGCCGTGTTCGGCGGCGTAATCCATGGTCACCACGCGATAGCCTTCCATCGCGGCCTGCAGCGCGCAGATCGGGTCGATCTCGGTGACCCAGACCTGGGCCGAGAGCGCGCGCAGCGCCTGCGCCGAGCCCTTGCCGACGTCGCCGTAGCCGGCGACGACCGCGACCTTGCCCGCGACCATCACGTCGGTCGCGCGCTTGATGCCGTCGACCAGCGATTCGCGGCAGCCGTACAGATTGTCGAACTTGGACTTGGTGACCGAGTCGTTGACGTTGATCGCCGGGAAGGCCAGCTTGCCTTCCTTGTGCATCTGGTACAGGCGGTGCACGCCGGTGGTGGTCTCTTCGGTCACGCCGAGGATGGCCGGCAGGCGCTTCGAGTACCAGCTCGGGTCCTTGGCGATGTGCGCCTTGATCGACTTGAACAGGCAGATCTCTTCTTCCGAGCCGGGGTTGGCCAGCACCGAGAGGTCCTGTTCCGCGCGCGCGCCGAGGTGCAGCAGCAAGGTGGCGTCGCCGCCGTCGTCGAGGATCATGTTCGAGTACACGCTGTCGCCCGGCCATTCGAAGATGCGGTGGGTGTAGTCCCAGTATTCGTCGAGCGACTCGCCCTTGACCGCGAACACCGGGGTGCCGGCGGCGGCGATGGCGGCGGCGGCGTGGTCCTGGGTCGAGTAGATGTTGCAGGAAGCCCAGCGCACCTTGGCGCCCAGCGCTTCGAGCGTCTGGATCAGCACCGCGGTCTGGATCGTCATGTGCAGCGAACCGGTGATGCGCGCGCCCTTGAGCGGCTGGCTGGCGGCGAATTCTTCGCGGATCGCCATCAGGCCCGGCATTTCGGTTTCGGCGATCTTGATTTCTTTGTTGCCCCATGCCGCCAGCGAGATGTCGGCGATGTGGAAGTCCCGGGTGTCTTTGAGTACGGCGTTCATCACGCCCTCCTTTCAGTTAGAAAAAAGTAACGTGAGCGCAGTTGCGGTGTAGTCCGAGCCTGGCGAATGGGGAATTCGTCG
>DASRXO010000833.1:0-7061 GCA_035654095.1 Telluria sp. | reverse complement strand
GCGTTGTCGTCAATGATCAGTACTGTAGGCATCGCCATAGCATAACATCGCAGCGCGCCGGTCAGGCGCTGCGGGTGGCGGTGGCCGGCGAAATGGTCGCCGCGCGCCAGGCCGGTCCGTACACGGCACACAGGCCCAGCGCCCAGAACACGCCGGCGCCGACCCACAGGTAGTTCAGCGGCAGCTTGGCCATTTCCAGTTGCGACACCAGCAGTTGGTTCAGCCCGATCGCCAGCAGCACGCCGGCGAGCACGCCGACACTGGTGATCATGAAGTTCTCGGTCAGGAAGTAGCGCAGGATGTCGATCCGGCGCGCGCCCAGTGCGCGCCGCACGCCGATCTGCTTGCGCCGCTGGGTGACCCACAGGCTGGCGATGCCGACGATGCCGCTGGCGGTGATCAACAGCAGCAGCACGCTGACCGTGACCAGCATCCACGACAGCGCGTTATCGGCGCGGTAGCGCTCCTTGCGGTCTTCGTCGACGGTTCTCATCTTGACGATGATCGGCGTGGCGGAGGCCTTGCGCAGCGCTGCCTCGGCTTCCTTGAGAACGCGCTCGCGCTGGCCCTTTTCGACGCGCATCGCGTACAAGGTACCGTACCAGTTGGCCATCCGCATCGGCACGATGGTGGAGTAGTCGCCTCGCTCGCTGACCTCCGCGCTTTGGGACTGCAGGTGTTCGAGGACACCGACCACGCGCGCGCCGTTGGCCTTTTCGCCGGTGCCGAAGTAGAGTGTCTTGCCGACGAAGGTGGAGGCGCCGGGCCACACCTTTTCGGCCAGCGCGCGCGTCACCAGCACCGTGGATGGGAACAGGTCATCAGGTGAGGTGTCCATGTCGATCACGGTCACGTCCTCCGGCCGCAGATCGCGCCCTTCGACCAGCTTGAGGCCGAGGGGCTTGACCAGCGAGTCGGGCGTAAAATAGAACGAAGTGCTCGCGCTCTCATTAACCTGCTTGCGGTCGGCCGCCACGCCGTTGTAGATGCCCGATTGCGACATCGGCATCTGCGAAGCGAATGCAACCGAGGTTACGCCGCTGACCGCGCGCAGCGTCTCGGTTTCGAGCTGCTGTTCGGCGAACTGCTCGTTGGCGGAGCCCTTGCGCAGGTGGCGCAAGTTGGCGTAGATGACCGCGCTTTCGTCGGCGATGCCGCTGGTGCGCGCGGCCACTGCCTGGCGCACATTCACGATGTACAGCGCATTGCTCAGGATCGCCAGGCTGATGGCCACCTGCAGCGCCACCAGGATGGCGCCGGTTTTACTGCGCAGCAGCGCGGACAGGATAGGACGGATTTCCATGGTGGCTCCTTACTGCGATTTGAGTTGAATGGCCGGCGTCACCTGGCAGGCCCGCCAGGTCGGGAACAGCCCGGCGAAGATTGCCGCCAGCAGCGACAGTACGAAGGTCAGCGCCAGCATCTCAATGTCCATGTGAGCCACCACCGCCAGCTCCTTCGATTGCATCGCGATCAGAGCCAGGGCGCAAAACGCCAACACCAGGCCAAGCACGCCGCCGACCAGGCCGACCACCGCGGTCTCGGTCAGGAACTGCTGGAAGATCTCATTGCGCGAGGCGCCCAGCGCGCGTCGAATCCCGACTTCGGCGGCCCGCACAGAAAATTTGGCGAGCAGCAGGCCGATGGTGTTGACCAGGCAAAGCAGCAGGAAGCCGAACGCCAGCCAGGCCGACAGGCGGCTGTCCTTGCCGACCACCTTGTTAAACTCGAGCCACTCCATGACGTCGAACACCAGGTTCGGCGCGTTGCGCTTGAGTCGCCCGAGCTTGCGCTGATCGTCGGTGTAGTTCTGAAGGTAGCTCTGGAGCTCGGCGCGGTCGGCGCCGCTCTTGGTCTCGATGTAGAAGGCGAGCCAGGTGCATTCCGAATTGAGCAGTCACTGCCAGCCCGGATCGCGCCGCGAACTGCAGCTCATGCCGCCATTGTGCTGGGTCTCGTGGCGGATCGCCGACGAGAACGGAATCATCACGTCCTCTTGCTGACCGAAGGCGCCGGGCCCGCCGATCAGGCGGTAGAACTTCGGCAGCGGCAGCCAGTCCTGCAGCACGCCGATCACTTGGAAATCGAAGCCCATCATGCGGATCCGCTGGCCGACCGGATTGACGCCGCCGCCGAACAGCTTTTCCGACATCGCGCGGCTCAGCACCACGACGTCGGCGCCAGCCTTGTCGTCCGCCTCGCTCCACGCCTGGCCGTACAGGAAAGGCACATCGAACATCGCGAAGAAGTCGCGCGTCGGCGCCACGCCCTGGGCCGAAATGACCGGCAGGTCCTTGCGGGCCGGCTCGATCTCCGGACCGATGCCGTACAGCGCAGTGCGCCGTTCGCCGAATCCGCCCTTGAGCAGGTTGCTCGCATCGATGTAGCTCATCTGGTCGAAATCGTGGCTGCTGTCAGCAGGGTTGTAGCCTTCCAGCGGGCCGTTGTCGATCAGCGGTACGAACAGGCGCTCGCTCTTTTGCGGGATCGGGTTGCTCGACATGACGTGCAGGATGGTCAGGGTGGCCACGCTGGCGGCCACGCCGATCGCCAGCGTCAACACCATCAGCGCGGTCAGCGCCGGATTGCGGCGCAGGCTGCGCACGCCGAGCATGAAGTAGTAGGAGAGCATGGCGGTTCCTTACGCGACGTGGGTGCCGGCGTTGGTGTCGTACAGCGAGGGGGTCTTGCGCACCAGGTCCGACACCTGGCCGTCGATGATGTGCACGTTGCGCTGCGAGCGCACCGCCAGTTCCGGGTCGTGGGTCACCATCAGGATCGTGGTGCCTTGCGCGTTGATTTCCTCGAGCAGCTCCATCACGCCGCGCGCCATCTGGGTGTCGAGGTTACCGGTCGGCTCGTCGGCCAGCAGCAGCTTGGGCGAACCGGCCAGCGCGCGCGCGATCGCCACGCGCTGCTGCTGGCCGCCGGACAGTTCGGCCGGGTAGTGCTTCATGCGCGAGGCCAGGCCGACCTTGGCCAGCGCGTCTTCGATGCGCTCCTTGCGCTCGGCCGCGTTGAAGCCGCGGTAGCGCAGCGGCACGTCGACGTTGTCGAACAGCGACAGGTCGGGGATCAGGTTGAAGCCCTGGAAGATGAAGCCCAGCTTCTCGTTGCGCAGGCGCGAGCGCGCGTTGTCGTCCATGCCCTTGACGTTGACGCCGTCGAGGATGTACTCGCCGTCGGTGAATTCCTCGAGCAGGCCGGCGATGTTCAGGAAGCTGGTCTTGCCCGACCCCGAAGGACCGGTAACGGTCACGAATTCGCCCTGGTTGACCTGGATCTCGAAGCCGCGCAGCGCGTGGGTCTCGATCATGTGGGTGCGGTACACCTTGGAGAGCTTGGTCATGCGCAGCATGGGAGGTCCTTTCGGGTTGTGTTGTTGGTGGCTTACTGGTTGATGGAGACGCGCGCGGCGTTGGCGAAGCTGTCGGTGCCGGCGATGACGACCTTGTCGCCCGGCTTCACGCCGGACAGGATTTCGACTGCGGAAACGCTGGTGGCGCCGAGCGTGATCGGGGTGCGCACCGCGATCCCGTCGTGCATCACATAGGCGAAGCGCCCGCCTTCGCTCTCGACGAAGGGGCCGCGCGGCAGTATCACCACGTTCGGCTTTTCCTCGATCAGCAGGCGCGCCGTCACGCGCTGACTCTGGCGCAGGCCCTTGGGCTGCGCGCCGTCGAAGCGCACCCGCGCCAGCACCTGGTTCTTCACCACTTCCGGCGACAGGGCCGACAGCTTGCCGGTGGCGCGCACGTCGCCCAGTTGGATCTCGGCGGTCATGCCGAGGCCCATGTCGGCCACGTAGGTCTCGGGCACTTCGAGTTCGACTTCGAGCCGCGACAGATCGACCAAGGTCATGAGCGCGGTATTGGCCGCGACCACGCTGCGGTTCTGCACCGACAGCGTACCGATGAAGCCATCGACCGGCGCGCGCACCGACAACTCGTCGACGCGGCGCTGGGCGTTGGCCAGCGACAGGCGCTGGCGGTCCAGCTCATTGACTTTGGTCTTCATGGCCAGCGCGACGTCGTCGCCTTCCAGCGTCGCCGCCTGCGCCGCATGCTTGGCGCGGATCTCGGTGGAATTGAGCGCGTCCTTCGCCTTCTGGTAGTCGATCTTGGCGATCACGCCGACCTGCGCCACGCTGTCGTAGCGCTCCAGCGTGCGCTGGGCCGACAGGCGGTCGATTTCGGCGGTGTCGGCTTCGCGCTGGGCCAGCAGCTTCTGCTTCTTCGACAGGATCTGCTGGCGCGCGACTTCGGCTTCCAGTTGCGAGTAGCTGGACTGCTCGCGCTTCAGGGCATCGGACAGGTCGGGCGATTCGAGGACGGCCAGCACCTGGCCTTTTTTGACGGTGTCGCCGGCGTTGACCATCAGCGTGACGGTCGATTGCGCGGTCGAGTAGAGGGTGGGGCTGATGGCGGCGACCACGCGGCCGTTGACCGAGGCGTCGCGCACCAGGGTGCCACGGGTGACGTCGGCGATGCGCAGGCGCGAGGCGTTGACCGAGTGCTCGCTGCCGCGCCAGGCCGACACCAGCAGGACGCTGGCGGCGACGGCGGCAAGCACGCCGCCGATCCAGAGCGCGCGGCGTTTGTGGCGATGCGCCGGCGGGGTGGACAGCACGGCGTCTTGAGCGGAGGTATCGCGGATCATGGTATTCGAAGTGACGTAGATGCCAGCTTCGATGCACGATCCGTGCCACAGACTAAGTCATTGATCTATAAGGGAGTACGGCGCGAACTAAGCTTGTCCGCGCTGTCCGGACGGCGCCGCGCGGACGGGCCCGGACAGGTGTCCGGCTAGTTGCGAATGAGGTAGACATTCTGCGCTGCGCTGCGTATGCTGCGCAGATTGCAACTTGGGCAATATACCTCAACTCGAGCGGATAAAAAATATGCATGTGGAACCGGCATTGCCGCGATATCAGCTTGAGCGCACCCCCGGTGGTATTCGGGTCGCCATTCCCGCGCGCCGAAACTGGTTCGTGATCCTCTTCATCAGCGTTTGGTTGGTAGCCTGGGCTTTCGGCGAAAGGAGCGCGATCGAGCAACTCACCGATCCGCAGAAACCATCGCAGGGTGCCTTCCTGTTTATCTGGCTTATCGGTTGGACGCTCGGCGGCGCCTGGGCGCTGCTCTCCGTTCTTTGGCAGATGTTCGGCAAGGAGATCATCATTGTCGAACATGGGGTAATCGTGCACAGCGCCGACATCCTTGGCATCGGCCGTACCCGGTCGTATGCGGCAAATCAGGTGACGCGTCTGCGCGCCGTCGATTACACGTCCAGCATGCGCTCCAACCAGGCGGCATGGAAGCCGCCGTTTTTTGGGGCCGCGGCAGGCCCGATCGCTTTCGACTACGGCGCTCGATCGATTCGCATTGCGCCATCGTTGGATGAAGCGGAAGCCCGGCTACTGGTTCCGAAACTGACGGAGCGCCTGCCGGCCAATGTCAGTGAAGATCGAATCGATCTCTGAGGCAATCAAGCGGTCGCATTTCATGATAACGGTCCTTGGTTTTCTATCCCCGCTCCGGGCTCTTGCGCTTGCTCCGCTGCGCGCATTGCGGCTGGTGGCCGAGCCGGATCCGGTGGATTTTGCGTTCACCGCCAGCGAGGTCGCGCAACTGCAGCGCGTCAGCGCCGACCCGGCGGCGCCGGCCATCGACGCGCAGACCTGGAACGACCTGCTGCTCGACAGCTATTCGGCGTTGCTGTCGCACGAAGTGAGCATCTTTGGCCAGCAGGTGCTGCACCAGCGGCTGCGCGCGGGACTCGGCGAGGCCGACTGCGGGGCCCTGGGCGAGCGCGTACGGACCTTGATAGCGGACCCGGCGCTGCTTGAACAGCTGCACGCGGACAGCCGCGACTTGCGGCGCGCCGACACCGACATCGCGGCCTTGCTGTTCGAGACCGCGCAGCCGCCGGAACCGGGATGGGTGCGCTACTGGTGGCTGATGCCGCTTGGCTTGCTGGCCTGCGTGGCCGGCGCCATGTGGACGCCCTTTGCATGGCTGGGCGCAGGCTACGCGATGTATCGCCTGATTGCGCCGCAGATGATCTTTTACAGCGCCATGCAGGCCTGGGAGCGCTCGCTGCTGGCGTTGCAGATGCTGCTGCGCACGTGTAGCCTGCTCGGTGTGCATCGCCATCATTTGCTGCAAGCGCAGGCGGCGCTGGCCGCGCGCGCCGGAGCCCTCAACCGCGGTCTGTCGCGCGCGTCGGCGCTCGGTCCGATTCCCGGTCTGCGCGCGTATGCCGACTGGTTCTTGCTAGATAACGTCCGTCATTATTTCAGGAGCATCCGGCTGGTGCACGCACAACGCGCCGTGCTGCGCGATTGTTATCTGGCGTGCGCGAATCTGGAGGCGGACATTGCGCTGGCGCGTCACCTGCTGCACACACCGGCGAGCTGCTGGGCGCAGCGGCATGACGGCTCGGACATTGTGCTCGTACAGGTGGTCCATCCCTTGCTGGAAGATGCTGCGCCGCTCGACGTCGAATTGATCGGCAAGGGCGCGTTCGTCTCGGGCCAGAACGGCAGCGGCAAGAGTACCCTGCTGCGCACGATCGGCTTGAACCTGGTCGTGGCACGCGCGTTCGGCTTTTGTTATGCGGCCAACGCGCAGGTGCCGGCGCTGCCGGTCTACGCCAGCATGCAAAGCGAGGACTCGTTGTTGGGTGGCGAAAGCCTGTACATGGCGGAGCTGCGGCGCGCCACCGAACTGCTGGCGGCGGCCGATGGCCCGCACGGCGGCGTCTATATCATCGACGAGATATTCCGCGGCACGAATCACCTGGAGTCGGTATCGGCCGCCGCCGCGGTGCTTGATGCACTGGCAGCCAGGGGGAAGGTGATCGTGTCTTCGCACAACCTGGTGCTGGCGTCGCTGCTCGAGCATCGCCTCGCCCCGCTGTGCGTCAGCGCGGCAGGCGGCAGGACGCTGGCGCTGGTGCTGGTGCCTGGTGTGCTGACCCATACCAACGGCATTGCGCTACTGGCCGCGCACCGCTTCGGCGCCGGGATCGAGGCCAACGCCGTCCAGGTGTTCGACTGG
>DASRXO010000832.1:0-18958 GCA_035654095.1 Telluria sp. | reverse complement strand
GAAAGTTCGACCTCGACCCAGCTGATCGACGCCATCAAGGCGACGCCGACGGTGCAAAACCTTCCCGCCAACCTCGGCAACACGATCAATACCACCGCCTGATGCTTCGGAGCGCGGCCAAGTGATCGCCGATTCGGTGGGCGCTGTCTTGACGGCGGCGCCGCGCGTTTCCGTTTCCCCTCGATTTATACGAAAATAGTCGCCGGCCGCGTCAACAGGAATGGCGTGCGCTGCGTTATTGGACCTACGTAACAAGCTTTTACGTAACAACCTCAAAGGGAACCACACATGAAAAAATTGATCGCCGCTCTCGTCGCCACCATGTTCGCCATGGGCACCGCTTTTGCCCAGGCTCCAGCCGCGCCCGCAGCGCCGGATGCGCCTACCGCAGCGCCGGCCCACAAGAAGGCCAGCACCGCGGCAAAGCACAAGAAAGCCGCCCACAAGCGCGCACACAAGAAGGCCGCAGCGACCCCAGTCGCCTAAGCGCCCTCTTGGATGAAGGC
Source organism: Telluria sp. (assembly GCA_035654095.1). Taxonomy (GTDB): domain Bacteria; phylum Pseudomonadota; class Gammaproteobacteria; order Burkholderiales; family Burkholderiaceae_D; genus Telluria_A. The sequence goes on along the minus strand of DASRXO010000832.1, from coordinate 18,452 downwards.
CCGGTACCCGCTCAACGGCGGCGCCGGGTTTTTTTTCGTCCGGAACAAGCGTAGTATCGGCGGGCGCTTGCGCAAATAAAAAAAGTTGTAAGGAAGCGGAGGGGCATTCCGACAACAGTTCAGTTGTCACGTGCACCGCACGTTCCCGCAGTTCACGATCCACTTTCACTCACCCACCAAGGAGACTCACCATGAACAAACGTCAAGCCCTGATCGCCGCCGCCCTGGCCACCGTCTGCGTCGCCGCCGCCGGCACCGCGGCCGCGGTCGACAGCGCCAAGCCCGAGCAGGAAAAGTGCTTCGGTATCGCCAAGGCCGGCCAGAACGACTGCGCGGCCGCCAACGGCTCGCATTCCTGCTCCGGCCAGTCGAAAGTGGACAAGGGCGCCAGCGATTGGAAATACGTGGCCAAGGGCACCTGCGAAAAAGCCGGCGGCAAGCTGGCGGCGGCCAAGTAAGACCGGGCGGGAGCGCGGGCGATGGCATCCCAGCACAGCGTGCGGCCGGCATCGCCCGGCGTCGGCGTGGGATTGCGGGCCCCGCACTACCGCCAGTTCCTCGAGCAGCGGCCGCGCGCCGGCTGGCTCGAGGTCCATACCGAAAACTATCTTGACCAGTCCGGTTGGGACTGGCATGTCCTGCAGCAGCTGCGGCGCGATTATCCGCTGAGCCTGCACGGCGTCGGGCTCGGACTGGGCTCGGCGCGCGGTTTTTCCGAGGCCCACCTGGAACGGGTGAGGGCGCTGGTCGAGCGGGTCGATCCGCTGCTGGTGTCCGAACACCTGTGCTGGGGCGCGGTGCACGACCGCCATCTCAACGACCTGCTGCCGATGGTGCTGGACCGCGCCGCGCTCGACCTGCTGTGCGAACGGGTCGAGCGGGTGCAAGAGCGCCTGCGCCGCCGCATCCTGCTCGAAAACGTGTCGACCTACCTGCGTTTTCGCGCCGATGCGATGAGCGAGGCCGAGTTCATGGCGGCGCTGGCGCGGCGCACCGGCTGCGCGCTGCTGCTCGACGTGAACAACCTGTACGTCAACCAATGCAACCACGGCGAGGACGCGCTGGCCGCGATCGCCGCGATCGCGCCGGGCAGCGTGGGCGAGATCCACCTCGCCGGCCATCTGGTGACGCCGGACGCGGTGGTCGACCACCATGGCGCCACCGTCGCGCCGCCGGTGTGGGAGCTGTACCGGGCGGCGCTGGCGCGCTTCGGCCAACTGCCCACGCTGATCGAATGGGATACCGACATTCCGCCGCTCGAGGTCTTGCTCGGCGAGGCGGCGAAGGCCGCGGCGATCGCCGCTGCTTATCCGGTGCTGGCCGATGCCAATCCCGCCGGTGCGGCGCCGGCCGCTGCGGTGCAGGCGCAGCACTTGGCGGCCCTGCAGCAGTCGTTCGCCACCGCGCTGTTCGATGTCGATGCCGAAGATGCGCTGCTGGCGCAGCTGAAGGACGGCGCCAACCGCAACCGTTTCGGCCTGTACCGCGGCAACCTGACCGCCACCTGGGACAAGACGCTGGCGGCCGCCTATCCGGTGCTGCGCCAGCTGGTCGGCGAGGAATTCTTCAGCGCGCTGAGCCGTGAATTCGGCATGTGGCATCCGTCCGACAACGCCGACCTCAACCATTTTGGCGCGCAGTTCGCCGGCTTTCTCGACGGCTTCCCGCACGTCGCCGACTATCCCTACCTGCCGGATATGGCGCGGCTCGAATGGGCGCTGCACCGCGCCCATTACGCGGCCGACGCGCAGGGCATCGCGGCCGAGACCCTGGCCGCGCTGACGCCCGAACAAATGGAAGACGCGCGCTTCACCCTGCATCCGGCCTGCGTGCTGCTGGCGTCGGACTGGGCGGTGCCGGCGCTGTGGCAGGCGCATCACGGCGGCGCATTCCCGGCCGCGATGCAGACCCCAAGTTACGGCCTGACGGCGCGGCCGCGCTGGAAAGCCGAGGTGGTGGCGCTCGATGCCGCCGCACATGCGGCCCTGTCGGCGCTGGCGGCGGGGGCATCGTTCGGCGCGGCACTCGATGCCGCCTTCGCGCTCGACGAACAATTCGACGTCGGCGCCAATCTGCAGCAATGGATAGCGCTGGCGCTACTGATCAAACCATGAAAAACATTCTCGCATTGCACCGTAGCGTGTCCCGTTTCGACCTTCAGCTCAGCGATTGGGGCGGCTCGCTCATGAGCCTGGCGCTGCGCCTGTACGTGGGCAGCGTGTTCTTCCGGGCCGGGCTGACCAAGATCCGCGACTGGAGCGCCACGCTGGCGCTGTTCCACGACGAGTACAAGGTGCCGCTGCTGCCGCCCGACGTGGCGGCGGTGATGGGGGCCACGGGCGAACTGTGCCTGCCGATCCTGTTGTTCGCCGGGCTGTTGTCGCGGCCGGCGGCGCTGGGGCTGTTTTTCGTGAACCTGATGGCGGTGATTTCATACCCGCAGCTGTTCGGCTTCGAATGCCCGGCCGCGATCAACGACCACTTTTACTGGGGCATCTTGCTGCTGGTGCTGGTTGCTTTCGGCCCGGGCCGCGTTTCGCTCGACGCCTGGCTGGCGGGTCGCTCCCGCGGGTGAAATTAAATAGGGCCAGAATTAAATAGGGGCAGAGTCGAATTAATTCATGAACCTCGAATTAATTCGACTCTGACCCTATTTAATTCTGGCCCTATTTAATTTCACCCGCGGGAACGACAGAGGCTTACTCGAAGGCGCGCAGGAGGCGCGCTTCGCCTGTGGCGTCCGCGTGTCGCAGGTTGGCGGCGTGGGTGGCTTCGATCATGCGGCTCAGCTGGGCGTCTTCAAAACGGGCAAGCTCTTCGGTTGCCGCGTTGAGCGCGAGCGCCAGCTTGGCGCGCGCATTCTGGTAGAGGACGCTGGTGTATTGATCAGTGTTCTTGAGCAATTCCTCGGCGTTTTCGATGACGAGACGCAAATCGCCGATGAGTCTTTCCTGCGTCTGGCTTTCTTCCGGGCTTTCCATGACGGTCACCTTGAACCGGTTGATCACGACTTAAAATATAAACAAGCAAGCTTGTAGGCCTTTGTCTGCGCGCAAATAGTGGGCTCAGGCCCCGTCCGCTTCCGGGCTTAGCACGCCGATCCGCACGTCGCCGATGCCGATCAGCTGGCCGGCGCGGATTTTCGCGGTCTTGCGCAATTCCTGCTTCCCATCGACTGAGACTACGCCACTGGCCACCAGGTTCTTTCCGGCGCCGCCGCTGTCGCACAGCCCCGCCAATTTCAGCAGCTGGTTCAGCTCGACGTACTCCGATCTGAGTTCAAACGTAATTTTTTGCATTCTATCCCCACTTGCCGATATTGGCTGTTTTGCTACCTCCAGTGTAGCCGAGCGCCGTAAGAAGCGTGGCGGGACGCAGCAAAATTTCGTTGCCGTGTCCAATATTGTATTGCTTTTAAGAATTTCAATGCTACGCTGAAGTCAGCAGTTGCGACTTGCCGCAGGACGCCCTCGATGAACAAATCCGCCCTTATTTTCGCCATGGCCGCCGGCTCGCCGGCGTGCGCAGCGGGCCAGGCTGCGAGTGCGCCGCCGGCTGGCGACAAGGAGTTGGCCGCCTCGGTGGCGGTTCCCGCCGCGCGGCCCGGCAAGGATCCGGTTCCGGCGTCCGATCCACGGCTGGCGCGTGCGCTGCCGGCGCTCGACCTGCCGCCGTTTTCCGCCCCTTCCGACAGCCATTTCGGCAAGCGCCACGCCAGCCTCAACCTGGTGATGGGCGAACAGGGCACGCTGCACCTCGGCGTGCTGACCGAAGACACCGCCAGCGCGGACGTGCTGCCCACCGTGCATCCATATGCCAAGCGGCGCGTGTTCAGCGCCCAGGTCGAGCAGCGTTTCGGCGCCGCGACGGCGATCGTCAACGCCGGCGTGCTGCGTGAAAGCGGCTCGCTGCTGGGTAGTTTCCAGGGCAGTGCGCTGGCCGCGGACAGCGCCGCCCGCACCGCCTTTTCCACCGTCGCGCTGGCGTATGCGCTGACGCCGCGGCTGGCGCTGGTGGGCATGGCCTCGGCCGGCCGCAGCAGCTTCAGCGCGGCGGACAGCCTGTCGCCGCAGGCTTCCCCGTCCAGCATGCGCAGCTACAGCCTGGGCTTGTCGGCGCGCGCTTGGCTGGCGCCCGGCGACCGCGTCGGCCTGGCGTTGACGGTGCCGGCCCGTATCGCCGCGGGCGGGGCCGGCCTGACCGGCAGCGCCTTGCAATATGAGGACGGCACGCTCGGCTACGGCACCCGCATGCTGGGCTCGGCCCCCGGCGGCGCCGAGCACGACCTCGCCTTGACCTATGCGCAGACCCTGGGCGGCGAGCGCAAGCTGGCAGCCGCGGCCATGTTGCGGCTCAACCCGAACGGCAACGCCGGCGCATCGAATGAACTGCAGCTGGGCCTGCGCTTCACCAACAAATTCTGAGCCTTAGTGCGCGCCGGGCCGGGTCATGTCGATCGGCACGATCCACTCGCCGAACTGCTGCTCGGTCACATACCCCAATGCCAGCGCGGCCTGCTTGAGCGTGCTGCCTTCGTGCTGCGCCTTCTTGGCGATCTGGGCCGCGCGGTCGTAGCCGATGTGGGGCGCGAGCGCGGTCACCAGCATCAGCGAGCGTTCCATCAGCTCGGCGATGCGGTCGCGGTTCGGTTCGATGCCGTGCGCGCAGTGCTGGTCGAACGAGCGCATGCCATCGGCCAGCAGGCGCACGCTTTGCAGGAAGTTATGCGCGATCATCGGCTTGAACACGTTCAGCTCGAAGTTGCCGGAGGCGCCCCCGACGGTGATCGCGACGTCGTTGCCGAACACCTGGCAGCACAGCATGGTCAGCGCTTCGCACTGGGTCGGATTGACCTTGCCCGGCATGATGGAGCTGCCCGGCTCGTTTTCCGGGATCGTGATTTCGCCCAGTCCGGAGCGCGGGCCGGAGGCCATCCAGCGCACGTCGTTGGCGATTTTCATCAGCGCGGTGGCCAGCGTCTTGAGCGCGCCGTGCGCCGCGACCAGCGCGTCGTGCCCGGCCAGCGCGGCGAACTTGTTGGGCGCGGTCTTGAAGCGCATCGCGGTGCGCGAACCCAGTTCGGCGGCGATGCGCGCGGCGAAGTCGGGATGCGCGTTGAGGCCGGTGCCGACCGCAGTGCCGCCGGCCGCCAGCAACAGCAGGCCGGGCAAGGTGTCCTTGATGGTCTGCTCGGCATACTCGAGCTGCGCCACGTACCCCGAGAACTCCTGGCCCAGCGTCAGCGGGGTGGCGTCCTGCAAATGGGTGCGGCCGATCTTGACGATGTCGACGAAGTCGCGCGCCTTGGCGTCCAGCGTGGCGCGCAGTTGCGCCAGCGCCGGCAGCAGCGATTGCTTGACCGCCTGCGCGGCCGCCACGTGCATCGCGGTGGGGAACATGTCGTTCGAGGACTGGCCCATGTTGACGTGGTCGTTCGGGTGCAGCAGGCGGCCCTCGCCGCGCTGGCCGCCCAGCAGCTCGGAACCGCGGTTGGCCAGCACCTCGTTCATGTTCATATTGCTTTGGGTGCCCGAGCCGGTCTGCCACACGGCCAGCGGAAACTCGTCCGGATGGCGGCCTTCGAGCACCTCGTCGGCGGCCTTCATGATGGCGTCGGCCTTGTCGGCCGGCAGCAGGCCGAGCGAGCGGTTGACCGCGGCCGCGGCGCGCTTGACCTGGGCCAGCGCATCGACCAGCTCGGGCGGCATGCGCTCGCTGGAGATGTGAAAATGTTCGAGCGAACGCTGGGTCTGGGCGCCCCACAAATGGTCGGCGGGCACTTCGATGGGACCAAAACTGTCTTTTTCGGTACGGCTTTGCATGGCGGAATCCTGTCGGCGGAGCGGTTCGGATTAAAGAGTTTACCCCAACGCTCGTTAACAGGTTGTGGCCGGCGATTCCGATGGCCCTGCCGCAATGCTGACAACCTGGTTCCTTATGCTCCGTAGCCGATTCGCTTCTTCCTTACCATTTTGCAGCGCCATCGTGCTGTCCGGGCTGCTGGCCTGCGCGCAAGCGGCGGAGCTGGGCGAGCCGGTGGTGCGCTCCTTCATCGGGCAGCCGCTGGTGGCCGACATCGAACTCTCGGCGCTGGCCGACGGGGTCACGCCGGTGCAGGTCAAGCTGGCCAATCCCGATGTCTACCGCGGGGCCGGGATCGGCATGCATCCGGTGCTGTCGAACCTGAACATGACGGTGATGCGGCGCGACGGCCGCCAGTTCCTGCACATCACCTCGATCAAGCCGCTCGATGCCGAGTACGTCCACATCTTCCTCGAGCTGGCCGATGGCGGCCGCCGTAATGTGCGCGGTACCACGCTGTGGCTGACGGCCGATCCGAATCCGCCGCTGGCCGCAGCGCCGGCGCCCGCGCCGTCCGACCATGCGCTGGAAGCGGCGATCGCGCGCGCCGCGATGCCCGCGCCCGCGCCCGTGCCCGTGCCCGTGCCTTTGCGCGCCGCGCCCGGAGCCCGCGCCGCCTGCCCGCAACCCTTCTCGGCCGAGCAGATCCGCACCTGCGCCGAGCTCGACTACAAGAACGCGGCGCTGACCGCCCAGATCGTCGAACTGGAGGAAAAGGTGCGCCTGCTGCAGCTGGCGGTGGACGGCAAGCCGGAGCATCCGGTGCCGGCCGCGCCCAAAAAGGCGGCACCGGCGCCGGCCAAACCCATCGTGCCGCCGGTGCGCAAGACGCCTTGGCTGCTGATCGGGCTTGGCGTCGCGGCCTTGCTGGCGGTCGTGGGCGCGGGCTTCGTCGTCCTGCGCAAGAAGCGCGCGGCCAAGGCCAAGGCCAAGCCGGCCGCACCGGACGAACCGCCGCGGCCAAGCTTTATCGCCAGCGTCAAGAACCGCCTGATGTCGGGCAAGAAGGAGGAGGCGCCCCCTGCCGCTGTCGAGCCGACCGCCAGCTAGGGCGCGCAAACTCGTCTACACAAGTTATATTTTTCAGTTATACTGCTTTCCGTGGTCGTCCAGACCACGAAAAAAACGGGCCAAGGATCTGGCGCAGCCACCAACGATAGCGTGGCGCGACAAGCAGATAAACGTTGAAGAAACGCCTGTCCCGGAAGCTGCCCGCAAGCCAACAACGTGCCAGCGGGCGCCGGATGCAACCGGCACGAGGCGACACCAGGAGATACCTGGTGTTCGCTCTCCCGAATTCCCCCCCCAGTATCAACTCCCGTGAAATCCGCGCCTTCCTCGCCCAAGCGGCGCGATCTACGGCTATACTCTTCGTGAGCCAAACAACCACGAGCAGCCCCATGACGCAAGCGGACCAAGCGCGCTACGACGCCTTCCAACAGCGCGGCCTCCAACTCGACATGTCGCGCGGCAAGCCCGCGCCCGAGCAACTCGACCTCAGCAACGCGTTGCTCGATGCGCTGCCCGGCTACACCGCGGCCGACGGCACCGACACCCGCAACTACGGCGGCGGCGTCGGCTTGCCGGAGGCGAGGGCGCTGTTCGGCGAACTACTGGGCGTGCCGGCCGCGCAGGTGGTGGTCGACGGCAGCGCCAGTCTGTCCTTGATGCACGACGTGATCGTGTATGCCTTGCTGAACGGCGTGCCGGGCGGCCAGCCGTGGGCCGGTCAGCCGGTCAGCTTCCTGTGCCCGGTGCCGGGCTACGACCGCCATTTTGCGATTTGCGAGGCGCGCGGGATCCGCATGCTGAACGTCGCGGTCGGCGACGACGGCCCCGACATGGACCTGGTCGAGCGCCTGGTCGCAGAGGATGGCAGCATCAAGGGCATGTGGTGCGTGCCGAAGTACAGCAACCCTTCCGGCGCCGTGTACGCGGACCGGGTGGTGCGCCGCCTGGCGGTCATGCAGACCGCCGCGCCCGATTTTCGCCTCCTATGGGACGATGCATACCGTTTCCATCATTTAGGCGAGGAACGGGTGGAGATCACCGACATTCTCGCCGAATGCACGCGGGCCGGCAATCCGGACCGGGCCATCGTGTTCGCCTCGACCTCGAAGGTGACCTGGGCCGGTTCGGGGCTGGCTGCGCTGGCCGCTTCGCCGGCGAATATCGCGTGGTGGACCAAACATGCGGGTATCCGCAGCATCGGCCCCGACAAGGTCAACCAGCTGCGCCAGGTGCGGCTGCTGAAGGACAAGGCGACCCTGGAAGCGCTGATGGAACGCCACCGCGCGCTGCTCAAGCCCAAGTTCGACGCGGTGCTGGAGCAGTTCGCGCGCCATCTGGGCGACTTGCCGGGCGTATCCTGGACCGCGCCGCGTGGCGGCTATTTCATCGACCTGGTGACGCCGCCGGGCGCCGCGCGCCGCACGATCGAACTGGCGAAGGAGGCGGGGATCACGCTGACGCCGGCCGGCGCCGCATTTCCCTACGGGCGTGACCCCGAGGACAGCCACATCCGCATCGCCCCCAGCTTTCCCTCGCTGGCCGAGATCGTGCACGCCGCCGAGGGGATCGCCCTGTCGCTGCGGCTGGCGGCCGCGTCCACCCGCTGAGGCCCAATAAAAAAGCGCCCGCAGGCGCTTTGTTATCAATTTGCTACGAATGCCTCAATGCGCCGCTTTCATCACATTCGCCAGCTGGCCCATCCATGGCTCGGTCACGTCGCGCACCGCACGGTCGTTGGCCATGATCTGCTTGAGCAGGTCGATCTTGCGCATGCGCGGGGCGCCGTTCAAGGCCGGTACGCCGTCTTGCGCCGCCGATGCCTGTGCCGCGCACTGGTTTTCCAGGCGAGCCAAGCTGTTCCAGTCGCCGGCTTGCGCGGCAACCGCCATCTTGGCGGTCAGGCCAGCAATGTTTTCGTAGATCGAGAGGACGTCGTTCGAGGTCATATACGTACCATGCCAAGTGAGCGGATTACCGCGTGTCCCTCCATATCGGCTTGGTTTTAGGGAACTTTAGGCTTGTTTTGAAAAAAATCAAAAATATTTCAGGATCTCGGCTGTAGGTACAACTTATAGGTGCAAATCGGCCATTCCCCGGTTTCGACGTTCTGGCCCCGTTTTCTGCAGTTCGTCGCATTTGTAAGACAACTGGCCGCGCGCCTTACTAGAGTGCAGGCTGGATTTTTGCGCCATTCCGGCGCCCGAACAAAGAGAAAGTGCTCATGAGACCATTTCACGCCACGCGCCTGGCTGCGGCCGCCGCGCTGACCGTCGCCGCCGTCGCGGCCCACGCCGAAGCCCCGTTCTCCTTCAACGCCACCCCGGGCAAGCTGCCCAAGGACGTCGTACCGCTGCAATACGCGGCCCACCTGATTCCCGATATCGCCGCCAACACCTTCCTCGGCGCCGAAACGGTGGAGATCGAAGTCCTGAAAGCCACCGCGACCATCATGCTCAACGTGGAAAATATCGATATCGACGCCGCCAGCCTGTCCGGCAAGGCGATCGGCGAGCTGAAGCTGGCCCCGCTGATCGACAAGGAGCAGCAAACCCTGAGCTTCAAGCTCGGCAAGCCGCTCGAACCGGGGCGCTACCAGCTCGCGCTCAAGTTCCATGGCCTGATCAACCGCGAAGCGCGCGGCATGTTCTACATGAAGTACAAGGCCGACGGCGCCGACAAGACCATGATCGCCACCACCATGGAGCCGACCGACGCGCGGCGCCTGCTGCCGACCTGGGACGAGCCCTCGTTCCGCGCCACCTTCAAGCTGACGGTCGACCTGCCGGCCAATTTCAAGGCCTATTCCAACACCCCGGTCGAGCGCCAGGAAAAGCTGGACGGCGGACTGCAGCGCATCTCCTTCGGCGTCACGCCCAAGATGCCGAGCTATCTGGTGGTGCTGGTCGCCGGCGAGCTCGAGCGCTTGAGCGCGAAGCAGGACGGCGTCGACATCGGCGTGGTCACCACCGCCGGCAAGCTCGGCTCGGCAGAGTTCCCGCTGGCCGCCACCAAGGAGATCCTGCGTTACTACAACAATTACTTCGGCGTGCCTTACCCGCTCGCCAAGCTGGACCAGATCGCGATTCCCGGCGGCTTCAATGGCGCGATGGAAAACTGGGGCGGCATCGTCTACAACGAATCGACCATCCTGTTCGATCCGAAGAAGAGTTCGGAATCCACCAGGCAGGGCACCTTCAGCGTCAACGCGCACGAAGTGGCGCACCAGTGGTTCGGCAACCTGGTGACCATGGCGTGGTGGGACAACCTCTGGCTCAACGAAGGCTTCGCCTCGTGGATGGCGACCAAGGCCACCGACCATTTCCATCCCGAGTGGCGGCCCTACCTCGACAGCCTGGCCGAGCGCGAGAGCGTGCTCAACCTCGACGCGCGCAAGACCACCCACCCGATCCAGACCCCGATCCTGAACGAAGCGCAGGCCGCCGGCGCCTTCGACGCGATCACCTACGGCAAGGGCGAGGCCTTCCTGCGCATGCTCGAAGCCTACCTCGGCGAAGACGCCTTCCGCAAAGGCATCCGCGCCTACATGGCCAAGCACCAGTACTCGAACACCACCACCGCCGACCTCTGGGCCGCGCTCGAAAAAGCCTCCGGCAAGCCGGTCGAAAAGCTGGCCTCCGACTGGACCACCCAGCCCGGCTTCCCGCTCGTGAAAGTCGAGCAGGCCTGTGAAGGCGGCAAGCGCAAGGTCACCCTGTCGCAAGAACAGTTCCGCCTCGACGAGCCGCCCAAGACCAAACGGCTGTGGAACGTGCCGCTGCAGGTCGGCACCGTCAACGGCAAGTCCTACTACCTGCTGCTGACCGGCGAAAAGCTCAGCTTCACGCAAGGCAGTTGCGACCTCGGCGCGCTGGTGGTCGACCCCTGGAGCGTCGGCTACTTCCGGGTCCAGTACGACAAGGCGAGCTTCGATGCGCTGGCCGGCCAGGCCGCCAAGCTGCCCGACCCGACCCGCCTCAAGCTGCTGACCGACAGCTGGGGCCTGGTCGCCGCCAACCGCCAGCAGCTCGACAGCTACCTCAAGCTGGTCTCGTCCTACCGCGACGAGCCGCGGGTCGCGGTGTGGGACTCGATCCTGTCGAATCTCGGCACGCTCGACACCCTGGCCATCGGCGAGCCCGAACGGCCGCTGATCCGGCGCTACCTGATCGACCTGGTCAGCCCCAAATTCAAGAAGCTCGGCTGGGACGAGAAGCCCGGCGAACCGGTCGAGGACGGCCAACTGCGCGCGATGCTGGCGAGCGCGCTGGCGCGCGCCGGCGATCCGGCCGCGATCGCCGAAGGGCGCGCCCGCTTCGCGCGCTACCTGGCCGATCCGTCCAGCGTCAGCCCGGCGATGATCGACTTCGTGCTGCACGTGGCCGGCCGCTACGCCGACCCGGCCACCTACGACGCGATCGCCAGCCGCGCCATGCAAACCCAGAGCAACGAAGAGCGCAACCGCTTCGGCCGCGCGCTGGCCAGCGCGCTCGATCCGCAACTGGCGGCGCGCACCCTGCAACTGGCGCTGTCGCACCAGCTGCCGACCCAGCTCACCACCAACATCGTGCCGGGCGTGGCGCGCAATGAGCACATCGACCAGGCCTGGACCTTCGCGGTCGCCAATCGCGACGAGCTGATGAAAAACCAGGACGCGATCGGCCGCAGCCGCGCCTTCCCGAACATCGTCAGCAGCTCGTCGAACGCGATGCACGCCGATATGATGGAAGCCTACGTCAAACAGAACTTCGGGCCGGATGCGCTGGCCGAAGCGGAGCGGGTCGGCAACGGCATCCGCATCCGTGCCATGCAGAAGGCGCGTTTGCTGCCGCAAGTGCGCGCGGCGCTCCAATAATCGCTCATAATGAGACACTTCCAACAATAAAGGGACACTATGAAATCACGCTGGACACCGATCAAGACCGCCCTCAGCCTCGCCCTGTGCGGCGCCTCGCTTGCCTTCGCACCGGCCTTCGGCGCGGGCCAGGCCGCACCGGCCGCCACGGCGCCGGTCAACGCCGCTGTACGGCCGGGCGACGACTTCTTCGCCTACGCCAACGGCGCCTGGCTGGCCAAGACCGAGATCCCGGCCGACCGCAGCTCCTGGGGCGCCGGCGCCGCGCTGGCCGAAGATACCAACGCCCGCATCGCCAAGATGATCGGCGAACTGGCGGCCGACAAGAACGCCAAGGGCGAGGCGCGCAAGGTCGCCGACTACTACAACGCCTTCATGGACGAAGCCGGCATCGAAGCGAAAGGCATCGCCCCGCTCAAGCCGATGCTGGCCAGGATCGACGCCATCAAGGACAAGGCCGGCCTCACGCGCGCGCTGGGCGAGACCCTGCGCGCCGACGTCGACGCCCTCAACAACACCAACTTTTTCACCGAAAACCTGTTCGGCCTGTGGGTGGCCGGCGGCCTGAACGACTCGGGCCACAACATGCCCTACCTGCTGCAGGGCGGCCTCGGCATGCCCGACCGTGCCTACTACCTGACCGACAGCCCGAAGATGGCCGACCTGCGCGCCAAGTACCAGCAGCACATCGGCGCGATGCTCAAGCTGGCCGGCGTGGCCGACGCCGAGGCGCGCGCCGCCAAGGTGTTCGCGCTCGAGACCGGGATCGCCAAGTCGCACGGCAGCCGCGAAGATTCGTCCGACGTCCTCAAGGCCAACAACAACTGGACGCTCAAGGACTTCGCGGCCAAGGCGCCGGGCATGGACTGGGCGGCCTTCTTCAAGGCGGCCAAGCTGGGCGGGCAAAACAAGTTCATCGTCTGGCACCCGAGCGCGGCGACCGGCGAGGCTGCGCTGGTGGGCAGCACCGACGTCGCGACCTGGAAGGACTACCTGACCTTCCACACCGTGAACCATTTCGCGTACACGCTGCCGAAGGCGTTTGCCGACCAGCGTTTCGAGTTCAACGGCAAGGCGCTGTCCGGCACGCCGCAGCAGTCGCTGCGCTGGAAGCGCGCGCTGGCCGCCACCAATGGCGCGCTGGACGAAGCGGTCGGCCACCTCTACGTGGACCGCTATTTCCCGCCTGAGAACAAGGCCAAGGTGCAGCAGATGGTGAGCAATATCGTGGCCGCCTTCAGCAAGCGCATCGACAAGCTGGACTGGATGGCGCCGGCGACCCGCGCGCAAGCCCAGGAAAAGCTGCACACCCTGTACGTGGGCGTGGGCTATCCCGACCACTGGAAATCGTATGCCGGGCTGAAGGTCGCGCCGAGCGATGCGCTGGGCAACGCGGTGCGCGCCGAGGAATTCCAGTATGCCGAGGCGATCGCCAAGCTGCACCAGAAGGTCGACAAGACCGAGTGGGCGATGCCGCCGCATCTGGTCAACGCGGTCAACCTGCCGCTGCAGAATGCGCTGAACTTCCCGGCCGCGATCCTGCAGCCGCCGTACTTCGACCCGAAGGCATCGGACGCGCTCAATTACGGCGCGATCGGCGCGATCATCGGGCATGAGATCAGCCACAGCTTCGACGACCAGGGCGCGCAGTTCGATGCGCAGGGCCGTTTGCGCGACTGGTGGACCAAGTCCGACATGGAGCACTTCAAGGCGGCATCGCAGAAGCTGGCGGCGCAGTATTCGGCATACAAGCCGTTCCCCGACCTGGCGATCAACGGCCAGCAGACCCTGAGCGAAAACCTGGCCGACCTGGCCGGGCTGACGGCGGCTTACGATGCGTATCACGTATCGCTGAAGGGCAAGCCGGTGACGGCCGACGCCGACCGCCAGTTCTTCACCGGTTACGCGCAAAGCTGGAGCACCAAGATGCGCGAAGCGGCGCTGCGCCGTGCGGTGCTGACCGACGGCCACGCGCCGGCCGAATGGCGGACCGCGACGGTGCGCAATATCGACGCGTGGTACCAGGCCTTCGACGTGCAGCCGGGGCAGAAGCTGTACCTGGCGCCGGCCGATCGCGTGCGCGTCTGGTAAAGATGGGTTCGCGCGGCGGCGGCGGTGCGCAGCCGCCGCGCGTACAATAGCTCATCATGGCTATGCTCCCCGACGACGACCTTGACGACATCGCGCGCCGTACGCTGGCGCATTACAGCGGCCACGCGCAGCAGTTCTTTGCCGGCACCATCGATCATGACGTCAGCCAGAATATCGATGCGCTGCTGGGGGCGATCGAAGCCGCGCCGCCTTTCACGATACTCGACCTGGGCTGCGGTCCCGGGCGCGACCTGAAGACCTTCAGCGCGCTCGGCCACCGCGCGATCGGCGTGGATGGCGCGGCCGAATTCGTCGCCATGGCACGTGCTTACTGTGGCTGCGAAGTGTGGCAGCAGGATTTCCTCCATCTCGCGCTGCCGCCGGCGCTGTTCGACGGCATCTTCGCCAATGCCGTGCTGTTCCACGTGCCGAGCCGCGTGCTGCCCAAGGTGCTGGGCGACTTGTACGACGCGCTGAAACCGGGCGGCGTGCTGTTCAGCTCGAACCCGCGCGGCCACAACCAGGAAGGCTGGAACGGCGCGCGCTACGGCAGCTACCACGACTTCGACAGCTGGCAACAGTTCATGACCGAAGCCAACTTCGTCCCCTTACACCACTACTACCGTCCGCCGAATTTGCCGCGCGACCAGCAGCCTTGGCTGGCAAGCGTCTGGCGTAAGCCGCAGCGTTAATTAGCGAACAGAAATCCTTAGCGATTACTCCTATCGTGGGTACTCGCACGCAAGCGTGTGAACCGGAGCGCGGCCCGGCACAGGATCGCGCATGACGCATTACTCACCATACGAGGTATCGAGATGAACAAGGACCAGGTCAAAGGCAAGGCGAAGGACATCGGCGGCAAGATCCAGGAAGAAGTCGGCAAGGCGGTCGGCAGCAGCAAGCAGCAGGCTGAAGGCTTGAAAAACCAGGCCGCCGGCAAGGTCCAGGAAAAAGTCGGCGACGCCAAAGAAGTACTGCGGGACAACACCACCAACCGCGGCAACCGCCAATAATTTTTTTGAACAACATGGGGTCACATCTGACATTCGTACATTCCGACAAAGAAATGTACGAATGTCAGATGTGACCCTATGTGTTTTTTGGCGAAAAAAAACCCGGGAAGTCCCGGGTTTTTTTTGCCGCGTAAGGGTCAGCTGTGCGGTTCGCCGATGTTTTTGCGGAAGAACGCTTCGATCGTGCCGTACACATGGCGCTGCCCGGCGCGCGAGGAAATGCCGTGCTTGGCGCCCGGGTAGGTCATCAGGTCGAAATGCACGCCGCGGTTCACCAGCCCGTCGATCAGGCGCGTGGTGTTGGTGAACAGGACGTTGTCGTCGGCCATCCCGTGCACCAGCAGCAGCGGCGACTTCAAGCCGTCCAGGTGCGCGAACACGCCGCTTTCCTTGTACGCTTCCGGATCGCCCTTCGGCGTGCCGCCCACGAACTGCTCGGTGTAGTGGGTGTCGTACAGCGCCCAGTCGGTCACCGGCGCCACCGCCACGCCCATCGCGATCTTGTCCGACGCCGCCGCCAGCAGGCGCAGGGACATGAAGCCGCCATAGCTCCAGCCGAACACGCCGATCCGCTTCGGATCCACGAAACTCTGCTTGGCCAGCCAGTCGATGCCGGTGACCTGGTCTTCGACTTCGTATTTGCCCAGATGCTGATAAATCACGTCGGTGAACGCACGCTCGCGCCGCGATGAGCCGCGGTTATCGAGGCGGAATACGACATAGCCCTGCTGCGCCATGTACTGGTCGAAGTTGTTACCCCAGCGCCGGGCCACGAACTGCGAGTGCGGCCCGCCATACGTCGACAGGAACACCGGATAGCGCTTGGCCGCATCGAAGCCGGACGGCTTGATCATCGAGTAGTACAAGGTCTGCCCATCGCTGGCCTTGAGCGTGCCGTACTCGGTCGGCAGGTGGTCCGATTTGTACTTGGCGTACGGATGGTTGGCGTTGAGCTCATTGTGCTCGAGCCATTCGACCATCGAGCCGTCCGGCCGGCGGATCGAGATTTGCGGCGGCGTGTCCGGGTCGGAGAAGGTGTCGACGAACACTTCGCCGTTGCGGGAGAACGCCGCTTCGTGCCAGCCGTCGGCCTTGGTGATGCGCTGCGGCTTGTTGGCCGTGCTGCCATCCAGCGCCAGTACGTAGGTCTGCTTGTCGATCACCGCGTCGCGGTTCGAGGCGACGAACACCTTGCCCGATTTTTCATCCACCGCCAGCACATTGTCGATGCCCCAGTCGCCGCTCGAAATCGGATGCAGCAGCTTGCCGCTCATGTCGTACAGGTAGAGGTGGTTGCGGCCGGTGCGCTCGGACGCCCAGATGAAGGCGTTGCGGTTCTTCAGGAAGCGCAGGTCGTCGTTGATGCTGACCCAGGTCTTCGAGGTCTCGGTCAGCAGCGTGCGCTGGGCCAGCGTGACGGCATCCACTGCCACCAGGTCGAGGCGCTTCTGGTCGCGCGTCTGGCGCTGGTAGACCAGCTGCTTGCTGTCCGCGCTCCAGTCGGCGCGCACCAGGTAGATGTCCTTCTCGGCGCCCAGATCGACCTTGCGCTGCGCGCCGGTCGATGGCGACACGATCATCAGGTCGACCAGCACGTTGGCGTCGCCCGCCCCAGGGTAGCGCTGCTCGACCACGTCGGTGCGGTCGGCGAAGATTTCGAAGCGGCGCGCCACCGGCACCGGCGCTTCGTCGAAGCGCTTGTAGGCGATCGCGGAATCGTCCGGCGCCCAGTAGTAGCCGGTGCGCTGGCCCATTTCTTCCTGCGCCACGAATTCGGCTTCGGCGTTGTGGACCGTGCCCTTGCCGTCGCTGGTGAGCTGCTTCTCGGCGCCGGTCGACAGGTCGATCACCACCAGGTTCTGGTTGCGCACGAAGGAGACATAGCGCCCCTTCGGCGAGATCTTCGGATCCGAGACATTGCCCGATGCGACCTTGCGCGCGGCGTCCGGCTTGGCCACGTCGACCAGGTAGAGGTCACCGCCGATCGGCACCAGCAGCTGCTTGCCGTCCGGCGACCAGCTGTAATTGAGGATCCCGCTCAGGCTCGCGGTGCGCGCGCGTTCGCGGCGCGCCTGTTCTTCCGGCGAGATCGATTCGTTCGGCACCAGCTGCTTGGAGTCGACCAGCCGATGCGTGGTCTTGTCCTTCATGTTGAATTCCCAGAGGTCGAGCTGGAACTGGTTGTCGGCGCGGCCGCGCAGGAAGGTGATGCGCTCACCGTCCGGTGACACACGCAGGTTGCGCACGCCCGGTCCCGCCAGCGCCGGGTCGGCGTGGATACGGTCCAGTGTCAAGCGTTCGGCCGATGCGGGAACGCAGGACAGTGCGGCTAAAAAGCACAGAAGAAAACGCATGGGATCTCTCGTTGGTTTGTAGTTGATGTGGAACGACTGCAAGACGATACCAGAGTCGGCTCGAAAATGGGATCGAAAATACCGTCAATACATCCGAGCCACCGCTAGCCTGCAGCGGCATGCATGCGCTGCCCGGCCAGTCGCTCCAGCGCCCACGCCAGCAGCACCGCCGCCACCGTCAGCCCGAGCACCAGGCCGATCCAGAAACCCGTGGCGCCCATCGGCGCGGCAGGCGACCAGGCGAAGCCTTGCGGCGCGAGCCCCAGCACGCAGCCGACCGGCAGCGAGAAGCCCCAGAACGCGAGCAGCTGGATCACCATCGGCGGGCGCGTGACCTTGTAGCCGCGGATCGCGCTCGATGCCGCGACCTGGGTCGCGTCCGACAGCTGGAACAGCGCGGCGAACAGCAGCAGCTGGGCGCACATGGCCTGCACCGCCGGGTCGGAGGTGTAGGCGCGCGCGATCTCCCAGCGGAACAGCGCGATGAACAGGGCCGAGGCCAGCCCGAAGGCGAGCGCCATCGCGACCCCGACCCAGGCCACGAAGCGCGCGCGCCGCGGGTCGCCTTCGCCCAGCGCGTGGCCGACGCGGGTGATCAGGCCGATCCCGAAACTGAGCGGCACCATGAACACCAGCGAGGCGAAATTGAGCGCGATCTGGTGCGCCGACACCTGCACCACGCCGAAGCGCGCGACCAGCAGGCTGATGGCGCCGAACGCGCTGACCTCGGCGAAGTAGGTGACGCCGATCGGCAGGCCAAGCCGCAGCATGCTGCCGATCTCGCGCCAGTGCGGCCACTCCCAATGCGTGAACGGGTAGGTCAGGCGGTAGTCGGGCGCGACGCGGATCCAGAACAGCATCGCGCCCAGCATCAGCCAGGTGCTGACCGCGGTGGCGATTGCGCAGCCGGCGCTGCCCAGCCGCGGCATGCCGAGGTTCCCGAACACCAGCAGCCAGTTGACGACCACGTTGACCAGCAGGCCGCCGAGCGCGATCACCATGATCGGCTTGGTCTGGTTGATGCTGGTGGTGTAGCCGTACAGCGCGCGGTAGCAGGCGAAGGCCGGCATGCCGATGCTGATCAGGTGGACGAACAGCGAGGCCTTGGCGTTGACCGCCGCATCGAGCCCGATATGGTCGAACACCAGGGTCGACAAATTGGCCGCGGCGCAGGCGACCACGCCGACGCCGAAGCCCTTCCACAGCGCCTGCCGCACCACATGCGGGATGCGGCCGAACTGCCCGGCGCCGACTTCGTGCGCGACCACC
>DASRXO010000831.1:0-3173 GCA_035654095.1 Telluria sp. | reverse complement strand
CGCCTTCTGCCTCCACGCCGGCCTCGCCCGGGCCGAGGAAATCATGAAGTTCCCGTCCGCCGATTTCGCCGACAAGTATGAGATGGCGAAAGCCAAGGGCAAGCCGATCGAGATCTTCGGCTACCTGAGCATGCCCACGGTGGCGGCCGGCGGCAAGCTGCCGGTGGTGGTGATCGCGCACGGCAGCGGCGGTGTCGAACCGAAGGACCGCGAGTTCTGGGCGCCCTATTTCAACCGGCTCGGCTTCGCGGCGCTGGTGGTCGATTCCTTCACGCCGCGCGGCGTCGCGCGTACCGTCGAAGACCAGACCCTGGTCAGCCGCGCCGCCAACACGGTCGATGCGTTCTACGCGCTTAAGGCGTTGGCGGCCGATCCGCGTTTCGACGCCAACAAGATCGGCATCATCGGCTTCAGCCGCGGCGGCAATGCGGCCAACGAAACGGCGACCAAGACCTTCAAGACCAATGTGCTGGGCGACAGCGCCACCCTGCAGTATGCCTTCCACATCCCGATGTACCTGGGCTGCCAGGACGGGCGCTACCGCAAGGACGGCAGCTACGACAAGACCGGCGCGCCGATGCTGTTCCTGATCGGCAGCAAGGACGACTACACGCCGGCCGAACAATGCGTCGGCCTGATCGAGGCGCTGCAGGCCGAGTACCCGAACATGATCGACTACAAGGTCTACGAAGGCGCCAACCACAGCTTCGACAGCGACTACGGCATTCGCCGTTCGGCGCGCGGCGTGACCAGCCGCGATTGCCCGGCGCTCGAGATCGACCTGAACGACTGGTCCAAGCGGCTGGTGTCGACCGGCGAGAAACTGTCCGCGGCCAAGTCGCAGGAACTGTACAAGACTTGCGTGTCGCGCGGCGTGACCTACGGTGCGCAGGGCACCAAGTATCGCGACATGGCGGCCAGGGACATCCTCGCCTTCCTGCGCCGGATCAGTCTCGTCAACTAGTCTCAGCCCGCAGGCTTGGCGCAGTCGGCGCGCGAGGATTCGGCCAGCGCCTTGGCGCCGTCCTTGTCGCCTTGCGCGGCGCGCAGTTCGGCGATGAAGCTGGACGCTTCGCAGCCGCGCGCCTTCGGCTCGTCGTCTTCCTTCGCGGCTTTCGCCAGCAGCGCGTCGGCGCCGATCCGCCCCAGGTAGTAGGCGGCGATCGGCGCCGGCCAGCGGCGCGAGTCGGCCGCGTCCAAGTTCGCTTCGAGCTCGCGCTTGGCCGCCGCCGGCTCGCCGCTTTGCAGCCGCGCGAGGTATAGCCAGAGCGGGAACAGGCGGTCCGACGGCAGCTTGTCGACCGCGCGCTTCAGGCGTGCCGCGGCCTCGGCATAGCTGCCGTCCTTCAGCAAGGCGCGCCCAAGCTGGAAGTTGGCGCGCGCGTTGTCCTGGCTGGCGGCGCGCTGCAGCCAGGCCGTGCCCTGCGCGATGTTGCGTTCGCCGCCGCTGCGCAAGTAGATGTTGGCCAGCGCGTGCTGGGCGTCGGCGTTGCCGGCCTCCGCCTCCGTCACGATCCACGGCTCGATCCCTTTGCGCTGGGTGCTGAACACCTCGCCGCCGAGGTAGGACAGGTAGACGTTTTGCTGGCTCATGGCGATCAGCACGCGGTGCGCGCGCAGGAAGTCCTGGCCGAGCAGGACGTCGGGCAGGCCAGTGGCATCGGCGCTGTCGATCACGTCGATCGCCGCGTGCTTGATGGCCTCGTGGCCGATCGCGAAGCTGTCGAACACCGCGCTCCAGCGCGCCGCCTGGCTCTCGCCGATGCCGCCGAACGTGCCGGCCCGGGTGACGCCGGCGTCGCCCGGTTTGACGCCTGCCGCTTGCGCCGCCTTCAGCGTCACGGTCGAACGCGACGCGCCGCTGTCGATCATCGCGCGCAGCGGTTTGCCGTTCACTTCCACCATGAAGAACGGGTTCAGGCTGCCGGTGCCGGCGCTCTCGAACGGGACCACCACCGCGTCCGGATTCCAGTAGCCGAGGAAGGTGTCGCCGCAGTCCTTGGGGCGGAAGAAGCGGATCTCCTTGTCGGCCAGCGCGATCTCGAGATCCCACTGCAGCAGGAAGTCGGCGCCGACGATCGCCTCGAACGAGGGCGTGCTGCCCATGTCGCCGATCACCGGCAACGTCATCCTGCCGCCGTGCGCGGGGCCGATCGCGAAGTCCTTGAGGCGCGCCGCGTACACGGTCGACAGGCCGCCGATGCCTTGCACCAGGCCGCCGGTGGAGCCCAGCGCCAGGCCGCGCTTGTCGGTGCCGGTGCGCGTCAGGTAGCTGCGATGGGAGCCTGTGTCGACCAGCATCACGGCCGGCGTGTCGTTGATCGCGCCCATCACCGCCGGCTGCAGTCCTTCGCCGGTATAGGTGACCGGCAGCTTGCCCGCCAGCGCGTAGCGGCAGGCGGGCGGCTTGTCGGCGGCGCGCGCGCAGCAGGCCGAGGCGATCAGCAGCAGTGCCAGGACGCCGCGCGACGCCAGCTTCGCCATGCGCCTAGTGTGCCGCGACGCCGCGCACGAACACCTCGCCGCCGGTGTAGCTGACGTACAGGCGCTGCTGGCTCATGGCGAACAGTACCCGGTGCGCGCGCAGGAAGTCGGCGCCCAGCAGCACGTCGGCAAAGCCGTACGGGCTGCCTTGCGGCGGAGTGTCGAGGATGTCGATCGCGGCGTTCTTGATGGTCTCGCTGCCGATCGTGAAGGTCTCGAAGGCGGCCGACCAGCTCTCCACCGTGGCGGCGCCGATGCCGGCCTTCTTGCCGGCCGGGGTCACGCCGGGCGAGCCGACCGTGACGCCGGCGCGCTCGGCCGCCTTGCGGCTCACCACGCTGCGCGCGGCGCCGCTGTCGATCATCGCCTCCAGCTTGACGCCGTTCAGTTCGACGATGAAGCGCGGGTTGACGGTCGCGGTCATGGTGCCGCCGAACGGGATCTCCATCGCGTCCTTGTCCCAGTAGGCGAGGAAGGTGTCCTTGCAGCCGGTGGCGCGGAAGAAGCGCAGCTGCTTCTGGGCCATCGCGATTTCGAGGTCGGCCTGCAGGATGAAATCGGCGCCGACGATCGCATCGAATTCGGACGCCATCGCCGTATTGCCGATCACGCGCAGCGCGACCTTGCCGCTATGCGCCGCGCCGACCGAGAAGTCCTTGACCACCGCGGCGTAGTTGACCGTCGCGCCG
>DASRXO010000830.1:0-5580 GCA_035654095.1 Telluria sp. | reverse complement strand
GCTTCTCGGAATGGGTTAGCGGAATGCGGTCGATGAAGCGGCGCAGGCGCTGGCGGAAGCTGCGGTATTCGTCGAGCTCGCCGTGCTGCACAAAATCGTTCTGGGTCACGATGCCGATCACCCGCCGCGCGGCATTGAGCACCGGCAGCGCATGGACCTGGTGCAGGCGCATCAGCCCCCAGGCCTCTTCCAGCGTGCTGGCGAACACCAGCGTCGACACATCCTTCGACATGATGTCGGCGCAGCTGATCACGCCGAAGCGGCGGCCGAAGGCATGCATCTCGGTCTGTTCGATGATGGCCTCGAGGTCGTCGCGGCTGACGTCGAGCACCTGGCCGTAGCGCTTGAGTGCGGCGTCGAGGTCGGCCGCGCTGAAGCCGATGCGCGCGGTCGGCAGCGGGTCGTGCGTGACGTGCGGGTTCTGCATCGCCGACTGTTGCGGATGCGGATAGCGGCGCCCGGTCAGGCTGTTGTACAGCAGCGCAGCGAGCACCATCATGCTGGAGTTGAGGCCGACCGGCAGCAGCGCGAACTGGTAGCCGGCCGCGTGCACGGCGGGCCCGGCCAGCACCGCGGTCAGCGCCACCGCGCCGCCCGGCGGATGCAGGCAGCGCAGCAGGAACATGGCGACCACCGCCAAGCCGCCGGCCAGCGGCGCGGCCAGCAGCGGGTCGCCGACCCACTTCGCGCAGGTGATGCCGGCCAGTGCCGACACCACATTCCCGCCGATCACCGACCACGGCTGGGCCAGCGGGCTCGCCGGCAGGCAGAACAGCAGCACCCCGGACGCCCCCATCGGCGCGATCAGGAAGGCCGCGGCGGTCCCGCCGAGCGTGGCGTAGCCGACCAGCGCGGTCACCATCAAACCCAGCAGCGCGCCGCAGGCCGCCCGCAACTGCTCGGTCCGCCCCGCCGTGTTCGCCTGGGGCCGCAGCCCCGCCAGCCATTCCTTCGCCTTGTTCGCCATGCTCTGCCTGTTCGATTACGCCAAGTCCGCGATTATGCACCAATCCCGTGCATTTCCTTGGCACACTTCTTGATAGCAATATCAATAACAATCGGAGAATGTCCACATGGCGAACTTCTTCAACGAAATGACGGCCGACGGGCCGGCCGGCGCGGTGCGTGAGCATTACCGCGAGTTCAACGCCTGGCTCCAGCGCCAGCCGCCCGAGCGCATCGCGCGCAAGCGGGCCGAAGCGGACCTGACCTTCCGCCGGGTCGGCATCACCTTCGCCGTGTATGGCGACGATGCGGGCACCGAGCGCCTGATCCCCTTCGACACCATCCCGCGCATCATTCCGGCGCACGAATGGGCACACTTGCAGACCGGGCTGGTGCAGCGGGTCAAGGCCCTGAACATGTTCGTGCACGATATCTACCACGAGCAGAACATCGTCAAGGCCGGCATCATCCCGGCCGAGCAAATCTACCAGAACGCCCAGTACCGGCCCGAGATGCAGGGCATTTCGGTGGCCTCCGACATCTACGCCCACATCGCCGGGGTCGACATCGTGCGCGCCGGGGCCGGCGAGTTCTATGTGCTCGAAGATAATCTGCGCGTGCCCTCGGGCGTGTCCTACATGCTGGAAGACCGCAAGATGATGATGCGCTTGTTCCCCGAGCTGTTCGCGCGCAACCGCATCGCGCCGGTCGAGCACTACCCCGACATGCTGCTCGATAACCTGCGCTCGGTGGCGCCGCTCGGCATCAACGACCCCACCGTGGTGGTGCTGACGCCGGGCATGTACAACTCGGCCTATTTCGAGCATGCCTTCCTGGCCCAGCAGATGGGCGTCGAGCTGGTCGAGGGCAAGGACCTGTTCGTCAACAACAACGCGGTCTACATGCGCACCATCCGCGGCCCGCGCCGGGTCGACGTGATCTACCGCCGGGTCGACGACGACTTCCTCGATCCGCTGGCGTTCCGCTCCGATTCCTCGCTCGGGGTGCCGGGCCTGCTGTCGGTCTACCGCGCCGGCCGCGTGACGCTGGCCAACGCGATCGGCACCGGGGTGGCCGACGACAAGTCGATCTACCCCTTCGTGCCGGACATGATCAAGTTCTACCTGGCCGAGGAGCCGGTGCTGAGCAACGTGCCGACCTACCAGTGCCGCAAGCCGGCCGACCTCGACTACACCCTGGCCAACCTGGCCAAGCTGGTGGTCAAGGAAGTGCATGGCGCCGGCGGTTACGGCATGCTGGTCGGGCCGGCCTCGAGCAAGCAGCAGATCGAGGATTTCCGGCGCCGCCTGATCGCCAGGCCGGACGGCTACATCGCCCAGCCGACGCTGGCGCTGTCGGCCTGCCCGACCTATGTCGAGAGCGGCGTGGCGCCGCGCCATATCGATTTGCGGCCCTTCGTCCTGTCCGGCAAGACCATCTCGATGGTGCCGGGCGGCCTGACCCGGGTCGCGCTGGAAGAAGGCTCGCTGGTGGTCAATTCGTCCCAGGGCGGCGGCACCAAGGACACCTGGATCCTGGAGGCCGCATGCTGAGCCGCACCGCCGACCACCTGTTCTGGATGGCGCGCTACACCGAACGCGCCGAAAACACCGCGCGCATGCTGGACGTCGCGGTGCAGACTTCGATGCTGCCGCAATCGGCCGCGGAAGCCGAGCGCGGCTGGCGCGCCCTGCTCGGCATCTCCGAGCTCGAGCGCGCATTCGACGCCAAGTACGGCGTGTTCGATGCGAAAGACGTGCTGGACTTCATGGTGCGCGATCCGGACAACCCGTCCTCGATCGCGGCCTGCCTGACGGGTGCGCGCGAAAACGCCCGCGCGGTGCGCGGCAAGCTCACCACCGAGGTGTGGGAAACCCAGAACGCCACCTGGCTGAACATGCACAAGCGGCTCGATCCGGGCAGCCTGGACAACGACCCGAGCGAATTCTTCGAATGGGTCAAGTACCGCTCCCACCTGTCGCGCGGGGTCACGCTGGGCACCATGCTCAAGGACGAGGCGATGTACTTCATCCGGCTCGGCACCTTCCTCGAGCGGGCCGACAACACGGCGCGCATCCTCGACGTCAAGTACCACGGCGCCAAGGGGGCCGCCAACGGCGAGGCCAGCGCCCAGCGCGACTTCTACTACTGGGCCGCGCTGCTGCGCTCGGTCTCCGGCTTCGAAATCTACCGCAAGGTCTACCGCGACGTGATCACGCCCGAGCGCGTGGCCGAGCTGCTGATGCTACACCCGGACATGCCGCGCTCGCTGCTGGCCTGCATGGAACAGGTGCTCGACAACCTGAAGGCGGTGCGCAACGACATCTCGGGCGATACCGAACGGCTGGCCGGCCAGCTGCATGCCGAGCTGCAGTTCGCGCGCATCGACGACATCCTCAAGACCGGCTTGCATCCGACGCTGACGGCCTTCCTGCAGCGCATTTTCGAACTGGGCAACCGCGTCAGCCGCGACTTCCTGGTGCCGGTGGCGGCCTGATATGCAACTCGCGATCCGCCACCAGACCTTGTACCGCTACACCGCGCCGCAGGCCTACAGCATCCAGCAGCTGCACGTCACGCCGCGCGCGGAAAGCCAGCAAAGCGTGCAGTCCTGGCACATTCACACGCCCGGCCATTGCCATGCGTATGCCGACGCCTACGGCAACCTGTCGCACATGCTGACGCTGAACGAGCCGCACCAGTCGGTCGCCATCGTGGCCGAGGGCGTGGTCGCCACCACCCTGCTGCCGGGCGGCCGGCTCGACAACCACGAGCCGCTGTCGCCGCTGATCTTCACGGTGCCGACCCGGCTGACCGAGCCGACCGAGGCGATCCGCGGCTTCGCCGCCCGCCTGCTGCCGGCGCGCGCCACCCGGACCGCGAGCGCCGACCTGATGAAGCTGGCGGAGCACATTGTTGGTGCGGTCGCGTATCAAAGCGGTGCGACCAATGTGCTCACCACCGCCCACGACGCGATGCTGCTCGGGGCCGGCGTGTGCCAGGACCATGCCCATCTGTTCCTCGCCTGCTGCCATGCGCGCGGGGTGCCGGCGCGTTATGTGTCGGGCTATATCGACCCGGAGTCGACCGGGCACGCCGCCAGCCACGCCTGGATTGACGCCTGGGTCGACGAGGGCGGCTTCGCCGGCTGGATCAGCATCGACGTCACGCACGCGCGGCTGATGACCGACGCCTACTGCCGGCTGGCGATCGGGCGCGATTACGACTCGGCGGCGCCGGTGCGCGGCATGCGGCGCGGCGGCGGCGACGAGTCGATGAGCATCGATGTCCAGATCGTGCCCGTGTAAAATGACGGTTTTCGTTCCCGGTTCACGATCATGACTTACTGCATAGGCATGCGCCTGGACGCCGGGCTGGTGTTCCTGTCCGATTCCCGCACCAACGCCGGGGTCGATCAGGTCGGCACCTTCCGCAAGATGAGCGTGTACGAAAACCCGGGCGAGCGCATGATGGTCTTGATGACCGCGGGGAATTTGTCGATTTCGCAGGGGGTGCGCCAACTGGTGTCCGAGCACGTGGGCGAGGACGGCATGACGATCTGGAATGCACCCACCATGTACGAGGCCGCGCGGATTCTCGGTGACGCGGTGCGCACGGTGCACAAGCGCGATGCCGAATCGCTGCAGGAGTTTGGCGTCGACTTCAACATCAGCATTATTTTCGGCGGCCAGATCAAGGGCGAGCGCTGCCGCCTGTTCCAGGTCTACTCGGCCGGCAACTTCATCGAATCGCACAACGAGAACACCTACTTCCAGATCGGCGAAGCGAAGTACGGCAAGCCGATCGTCGACCGCGTGGTCACGCCGGCGACCGGGCTCGACGAGGCGGCCAAGTGCGCGCTGATTTCGATGGACTCGACCTTGCGTTCGAATATCTCGGTCGGCCTGCCGCTCGATTTGCTGGTCTACGAAAACGAGCGGCTGGCGGTGACGCGCTTCGTCACGATCGACGACAAGAACCAGTACTTCCAGATGATACGCACGAGCTGGGGCCGCCAGCTCAAGACCGTATTCGAAGGCATCGCCGACCCGGTGTGGGACGCCGCGCCCGACACGGCCGACAACGTGCTGTCATCGGCCACTATGCGCGGCCAGCCGGTGCGGGTGGCGCTGCCGCCCAGCATCGCCGGCGGCGAAGCGGCCGCGCCGCTGCAATCGCTGGCGCAGCAGGCGCCGGGCGCGCAACACTAGGCTAGCGCGCCACCGGGCTACTGGCCGCGCGGGCCCTTGTCGGCGCCCTTGTGGTCCTTCTGGCCCTGGTTCTTGTGACGGCCGGCGATTTCATCCTGCTCGGCCTGTTGCTGGTTCTTGGCCGCTTCCTCCTGCTTCTGTTGCGCCTCGCGCTGCTGCTGTTCGCGCGGATCGTTGCTGTGCTTGCTCATGGCTGCCTCCCGGTTAAGGTGTACCGCCACCCTACCCGGTTTATCGTCGCCTTACTGTTCGCAAGCCAACATTAGGAGCACGCCCTGTTGTCTGTTGTCCCAGGTTTTCATCGGCATTAGCGACTTTGGTCGTGCCTTCCAGTTCCATACGGCGGTCATGGAGCCGCTTGGCCTGGCCTTGAAATTTCGCGACGACGCGCGGCCGCGTAAAGCCCTGGGGTTTTTGCTTCGCC
>DASRXO010000829.1:0-2235 GCA_035654095.1 Telluria sp. | reverse complement strand
CGCCCGCTGCTGGCCGACAGCGCGCGCCTCGACGCCGAAACCGCCGCCGCACAAGCCGCGCTGGCCGTCGGCGGCGCGGAGCTCGAACGCGCGCTGGCGGCGCAAACGCAGGCCGCGCAGGCGCTGGCGGCCGCCGCCGCGCAGTTGCAGGCGGCGGAGCAAGCCCAGGCCGCGGCGGCCCCGCTGCTCGACCAGGCCAAGGCGCTGGACGCGAGCATCGCGGCGCTCGCGCCCGGCCACCGGCTGACCGGCGAAGCGCGCGACGCGGCACGACGCGACGCCGCGCTGGCGGCCGAAGCGCTGCAGGCCAGCGCCGCGGAACTGGCGTCCACCCGCGGCGCCCACCAGCAAGGCGCGCACTGGCTGGCGGCCCATCGCCGGTTCGACAACCTCGCGCGCCAGTGGCCGCGCTGGGACCGGCTGTTCGCGCAGGCCGAGCAAACCGCCGCGCTGGAACTGCAGCTCGGCGCCGAGCTTGAAAGCGCGCAGGCCAAGGCCGTGCGGGCTGCGGGCGCCGCATCGTCCGCCAGCGCCGCGCTCGAAGCATCGGCCCACCAACTGCGCGAGGCCGAGGCGGCGCGCCAGCAGGCAATCGCCGCCCTCGCCGGCTTCGATGCGGAGAACTTGCGCGCGCAACGGCAGGCGCTGGAGCTGCGGCGCGAGCAGGCCGCCAGTGCGGAGAAGACATGGAGCGAGCTGGCGTCGGTCCGCAAGCGCCTGCAACTGGCGCACGCGCAGGCCGCGCAGCTGACGGCCGCCGGCGCCGCCGCCCGGACCGCGCTGGACGAAGCGCTGGCCGCGGCGCCCGGCCTCGGCAGCGCATTCGAACAGGCCGACCGTTCGCTCAAGGCCGCCGAACTGGCCTGCGCCGACAGCGTGGAAGACCTGCGCGCGACGCTGGCCGATGGCGAACCGTGCCCGGTGTGCGGCGGTGCCGAGCATCCCTACCAGCACCGCAACGCCCAACTGCACGCGATGCTGGCCAGCCTGGCGGCCGAAGTCGCGCGCTGCCGCGCACTGATGCAGGAGAACCTGTCGGCGCAAGCGACGCGGCGCGCGATGCTGGCGTCGAGCGCGGACCAGCTGGCGAGCGCGACGCGCGACGTCGCCGCCCTGGAACAATCGGCGCAACGCCTGGCCGCCGCATGGGACGCCCATCCGCTCGCCGCCGAAGCACCAGAGGATTCGCTTCGCGCCGCGGACTCGCCTGGCGGTTCAATACGCGCCGCGTGGCTGAGCGCCCAACTGGAAGCGCTGCGGGCTAACTCCCTCGAACTCGACACCCAAGAGCAGGCGGCGCAGCGCGCCAGCCAGACCCGCGACGCGGCCCAACGCAGCTGCGATACGCTGGCAGCCAGCCACGCGCAGCAGCGCGACGCAGCCGCCATCGCCACCGCCACGCTGGCACAGACGCATGCCGCCCAAGCCGCTTTGGCCGACAAGCGCGCCCAAGCCGCGTCCACCCTGGCCGCCCTGCTGGACGAACTGCAGGCCGCATTCACCCCCGCCGCGGACGACATGTTCGCCCCGCAGCCGGCCGCCTCGCAGACGGACTGGCAAGCCGACTGGCGGCGCGACCCGCGCCGGTTCCGCGCCGCGCGCGCGGCCGAGGCGCGCGAATGGACCGAGCAATCGACCCTGCACGCACAGCGCGCAACCGCCCTGATCGCGCTCGACGCCGGGCACGGCGCAGCCGCCATCCGCGCCGAACGCGCCGCGCACAGCGCCACTGCAACGCAGGCCGACTATGCCCGCATCGACGCCGACGTCGGCGCCAAGCGCCAGCAGCGCCGCGCCCTGTGGGACGGCCGGCCGGTGCGCGAGGTCGAACAAACGCTGGCCGGCGCGATCAACGCCGCCAAATCCGCCCTGGACGCGCAACAAGCCGCAAGCCAGGCCGCCGCGCAGGCCGAGACCCGCGCACGCGAAGCACTGGCGCACGCCGGCCAGCGCCTCGACGCATTGCGCAGCGCCTCGTCGGCCGCGGTCGAACGCATCGCAGCCTGGCTGTCGAACTACGCGGCCCAGCATACGGAACTGGAAGCGGTAGCCGATGCACCCGCATTGGCCGCCCTGCTGGCGCACGACGCCGCCGCGACCGCCCACGAACGCGCGGCGCTCAACGCGCTCGACGCGCAAGCCGCGGCCGCAGCCACCGTGTTGGGCGAACGCCGCGCCCAGCACGCGCTGCACCTGCAAACCGCAGCGCCCGACGGTGCGCCGCCGGCCGATGCG
>DASRXO010000828.1:0-12007 GCA_035654095.1 Telluria sp. | reverse complement strand
CGATTCCGTGCCCGGCACCACCGAGTCGTCGACCATGCGCAGCTCCAGCGTCGCGGTGCGGCCGATGATGTCCTTGGCGCGCGCCACGTCCTGCACGCCGGGCAGCTGGACCACGATGCGGTCCGGGCCCTGCTGCTGGATGATCGGCTCGGCCACGCCCAGCTCGTTCACGCGCTTCGACAGCGTGGCGATGTTCTGCTTGACGCCCTCTTCCACCGTGCGCTTGAGCGCTTCCGGCTTGAGCGTGACGATCAGCTTGAGGTCGGCGCCGTCGGCCGCTTCGGCAAATGCGAGGTCGCCGATCTGGCTGGCCAGCACGTCGCGCGCCGCGGTGCGCGTTTCGGCATCGCGGAATTTGATCTCGATGCGGTCGCCGACGCGCTCGATGCCGGCGTGGCGCACGTTCTTTTCGCGCAGGATGCTGCGGGCGCTGGCCTGGATGCCCTTGACCTTGGTCTCGAGCGTGGCCTTGGCGTCCACCTGCAGCAGGAAGTGCACGCCGCCGCGCAAGTCGAGGCCGAGGTTCATCGGCAGCGCGCGCAGCAGCTGCATCCAGCGCGGCGTGTTCTTCACCAGGTTGACGGTGACGATGTAGTCCGGATCTTCGATGTCGCGGTTCAGGTCTTTTTCCAGCGCCAGCTTGGCCTTGAACTGCAGGTCGGTGCTGGGGAAGCGCGCGCGCACCGAACTGCTGTTGCCGGCCCCGTCGAGGCTGACGCCGTCGGACGCGATGCCCTCCGACTTGAGCGCCTGTTCGACCCGCGCGGTGGTGTCGCTGGTGACCTTGACCGTCGCCTTGCCGGTGGTCACTAGCAATGCCGGCGATTCGCCGAAGTAGTTAGGCGCCGTGTACAGCGCGCCCAGCACCAGCGCGATGACGATCAGGATGTATTTCCAGAGGGGATAGCGATTCATAGTGTTCCAGCATTCAGTTGGGCGAACGGGGCGGCAGCGCCGCCCGGCAGGCTTACAGGGACTTCAGGGTGCCTTTCGGCAGCAGCGTGGTGATCGAGTTCTTCTGCACCACGACTTCGGTATTGGCCGCCACTTCGACCGTGATGTAGGTGTCGTTGACCTTGCTGACCTTGCCGAGGATGCCGCCGGCGGTGACCACTTCGTCGCCCTTGGCCAGCGCGTCCATCATCGCCTTCTGTTCCTTGGCGCGCTTTTGCTGCGGACGGATCATCAGGAAGTACATGACCACGAACATCAGCACCAGCGGCAGGAAGGTGGTCAGGTTACCCATCAGGCCGGCGTCGGCCGCGGCAGGGGCTTGCGCGTAAGCGTTGGAAATGAACACAGGAACTCCGATTGTTAGTTGGTTTATTGGTTTAATTGGATAAAAAAGCAGCGCTGTATTCTAGCACTGGCGCTCGCCGCCTGTGCCTATTTTGCGCCGCGGGCCGATTTTGCAAGATCTTGCCAAAAATTAAACGCCGCGCGCCCGTTCGGCCTTGAATGTCAGGCGGAAGGCGGAGAACGCGTCGGCATCGATGGCGTCGCGCATCTCCTGCATCAGTTTCAGGTAGTAGTGCAGGTTATGGATGGTGTTCAAGCGCGCGCCCAGGATTTCCTTGGAGCGGTGCAGGTGGTGCAGGTAGGCGCGCGAAAAGTTCTTGCAGCAGTAGCAGTCGCAGCTCTCGTCGAGCGGACCCTGGTCGTCCTTGTAGCGGGCGTTCTTGATCTTGACGTCGCCGAAGCGGGTGAACAGCCAGCCGTTGCGCGCGTTCCGGGTCGGCATCACGCAGTCGAACATGTCGATCCCGTTGGCCACGCCGGCCACCAGGTCTTCCGGCGTGCCGACGCCCATCAGGTAGTGCGGCTTGTGCGCCGGCAGGCGCGGCCCGATGTGCTCCAGCATGCGCATCATGTCTTCCTTCGGCTCGCCGACCGACAGGCCGCCGATCGCCAGGCCGGGGAAGCCGATGTCTTCCAGCCCGGCCAGCGACTCGTCGCGCAGGTTCTCGAACATGCCGCCCTGGACGATGCCGAACAGCGCGTTCGGATTGCCGCCGGCCGTGAACTCGTTCATCGAGCGCTGGGCCCAGCGCAGCGACATGCGCATCGACTTGGCCGCTTCCTCGGCGCTGGCGGGACGGCCGTCGATCTCGTAGGGCGTGCATTCGTCGAACTGCATCACGATGTCGGAGTTGAGGGCGCGCTGGATCTGCATCGAGATCTCGGGCGACAAGAACAGCTTGCTGCCGTCGATCGGCGAGGCGAACTTGACGCCCTCCTCGGTGATCTTGCGCATCGCGCCCAGCGAAAACACCTGGAAGCCGCCGGAGTCGGTCAGGATCGGCTTGTCCCAACCCATGAAGCCATGCAGGCCGCCGAACTTGTCGAGCACCTCGGTGCCCGGCCGCAGCCACAGGTGGAAGGTGTTGCCGAGGATGATCTGCGAGCCGACCTCCTTCAGCTCCACCGGCGACATCGCTTTCACCGAGCCGTAGGTCCCGACCGGCATGAAGATCGGCGTCTCGATCATGCCGTGATTAAGCTTGAGGCGGCCGCGGCGCGCGTGCGACAGGCCGCTGGTGTCGGTCTTGAGCAATTCAAAATCTAACATCTGCAAAACTTTCGTAAATAATTATTTTTGTTGGGAACTATCACTTCAAATTCGAACAGGCACTAAGGAAGTGAAAGTGAGAGCTGGTTTTGCCTAGTCCAGTCGTCACATAATTTTCGAAAGGACCTGCTATTTGCGTGCGTTTCAGACAGGTCCATCTGAGCGGAGAACGCAGCCTGATCGTCAATGGGGTGGTATTTCCCGCCCACTATCTGCCTATCTATCCATCCCTTTGCGTCGCGTATCGCGTCGGCCGCCGGCAATGGCTGCGCTGGCGCGGAAAATCCTCGCTTACCGTCAAGCGATGCGGCCGCAGCGATGAACCACGCTTCATATTCGCGATTAGCAAGGACAACCGAGATCATTCGATGGGGTGCAAGTAACCGCGCTCGCCGCAACGTCTGCTCGGCCAACTCCTTCGGACAGTCATCATCGGCATCAAGCAGGATCAATATCCAGCCTGGCTGGGCGCAGATTCTTGCGGCCAGCTTTACGTGCCGTTCAAATACGTCTGCCCGCCGGAGAAACTGATCTTTACGAACTCGAATCGGGTTTGGCAAGAAAATAGAAGCAGAAGGCGTAAGCCATCCATTGATCCGGCGTAGCAACACTGGTAGCGCTCTCACTTCACCGTCGCCTTCAACGATCGAGACGACAGTGATCATGGTTGTGCATAGTTCCAGAGATCCGGCAACTTGCTATTTACATTGGTCCACACGTCCCGGTTCGGTTCCAACTGATTCAGCCGGAGCAGTTCGCCGGCTGAAAACAGGTCGGTCTTGATGGCGTCACGCGATGCGTCGCCAAGTGGCGCAATCTGGGTTGCGCCATTGGCGATGGTCACAACCAGCATACTGGATGGATCCAGTTCGATGTCATCCAGCAAGTCGGGACTATGACTTGTCACGATCACCTGAGCGCGCTCAGCCGATCTTGATATTGCCTCGCGCATCGCGGCAAAGCCAGCCGGATGAAGAGCAGTCTCCGGCTCTTCAATGCCTACAACGCGAGGGGCATCGGGCGCGCCTCGTTGAAACAGGGCGACAAGGACACCTAACGCCCGCAAAGTACCTTCGGACATGCTGTTCGCATAGAAGCGATTCTCGATGGCGCGAGAATCCAGGTTCTGCTTAAACACGACCGTCTCCATCGGTTCAATGGCGTAATGTGCGACTCCATGCACTGAAGGCACTGTCAAATTCAAGTAGCGCTGCGTTAACTCAAATGCATCAGGCTCCGCGCGCTGCATGTAGTTTAGAACGCTCGCAAGATTCTCCCCATCGGGCTTTAAGAATCGACCGTCCTGGGGCTTTTGAAGGGCCCGCATCTTCGCCACGTCGAAACTGTATATTCCCATAGAAGATAACGCATCAAAGACCCGACGAAACACGGGGAAACCGGCGGCATTCACCAAGGTCAGGCGATCGGTCGCGACGGGTGGGAATGAGGGCTCGCTCGTCGTATGCAGCATACCTTTTGACGTGATAAAGAAGTGCCGCTCAACAGCGGTAAAAATCGAACACTTCTCGCTATCAACTTCAAAACCGCCAGTAGCGGAGGGCTGTAACGTAAACGCGTACTCCCCGTCCCATCCGTTCGAAAAACTGAACTCCAGCCGGATCCCCACATAGGTGGCTGATCCAAGGCTCCGATGAAGCATATTGGAAATGCCCCAGCGCGCGGATATAGCGCTATCGAGCGAGGTCCTCAACGCTTCTGCTACAAACTCCAGCGCATCGAGAAAATTACTCTTGCCCGCCCCGTTAGGGCCAACAAGGTAGCTAAGCGCCCCCAAGCGAACATCGCATGAAACGATACTCTTGTAGTTGTGCAGCACAACACGCGTGAGGAAGGGGGGATGTGTCATCGCTTAGATGTCCAATTAGACGGCCGACCCGCAAGCCATATCGCAAATTGTACTCGCCTGATTTGCATTAAACACCACTTTACTCACCTTCTCGGGATTGGGTGGTGAGCAGCATGGCGTCGCCATAGCTGAAGAAGCGGTATTCGCTGGCGATCGCGTGGGCATAGGCCTTGCGGATTTCCTCGAAGCCGGCGAAGGCCGAGACCAGCATCAGCAGGGTCGATTTCGGCAGGTGGAAATTGGTGATCAAACGGGTCACGGTCTTGAAGCGGTAGCCCGGCGTGATGAACAGCGCGGTGTCGGCGCTGCCCGCCTCCAGCCGGCCCGATTGCGAGGCCGATTCGAGCGCGCGCAGGCTGGTGGTGCCGACCGCGATCACGTCCCTGCCCGCGGCCTGCGCGGCGCGCACCGCGTCCACCGTCGCCTGCGGCACGGTGTACCACTCGGTATGCATCTGGTGCTCGGACAGCTGCTCGACTCGCACCGGCTGGAAGGTGCCGGCGCCCACGTGCAGCGTCACATAGGCGATGCCGATGCCCTTCGCGGCCAGCCGGTCGAGCAGCGGCTGGTCGAAATGCAGGCCGGCGGTCGGCGCGGCCACCGCGCCCGGCGCCTTGGAATACACAGTCTGGTAGCGCTGCTCGTCGAATGCGTCGGCCGCGTGGTCGATGTAGGGCGGCAGCGGCAGCCGGCCGTGCGCTTCGATCAGCTCGAACACGTCGCCGTCGAAATGCAGGGTGAAGAACTCGCCGGCGCGGTCGCCGGCGGTGACGTCGAAGGCGTCTGCCAGGCGGATCCGGTTGCCCGGCTTGGGCGACTTCGAGGCGCGCACCTGGGCCAGCACCGTGCGCGGGTCGAGCACCCGTTCGACCAGCACCTCGACATTACCGCCGCTCTCCTTGACGCCGAAGAAGCGCGCCTTGAGTACGCGCGTGTCGTTCATCACCAGCAGGTCGCCCGGCCGGAACTGGTCGACGATGTCGGCGAAATGGCGGTCCGCGATGCGGTCGCCGTCCAGCTGCAGCAGGCGCGAGGCGCTGCGGTCCGGCAGTGGGGTCTGCGCGATGCGTTCGGGCGGCAGCTTGAAGTCGAAGTCGGAAAGCGAGTACATTCTGGTAATTCTGGAAGTTGAAGTCTCGGGGCCTTACAATAAGGCTCCGATGCGCAAGGCAACCCTCTATTTTACGCCACGCGCTCGCAAGTTGCCGCAATATGCCCCCATCCAAACCGAAACCAGCGCCAAAAACCAACGAAAGCAAGCTCGCCAAGCTGGGCCTGCGCACCGATATGGACCTGGTGCTGCACCTGCCGATGCGCTACGAGGACGAGACCCAGGTGGTCGGCATCCGCGAGGCCTGCCTGCGCGGCGGGCACACGTCGCAGGTCGAGGGCGTCGTCACCAAGAACGAGATCGCGTACCGGCCGCGGCGCCAGCTGCTGGTCACCATCGCCGACGAGACCGGCGAGCTGCTGCTGCGCTTCATGAACTTCTACGGCAGCCAGGTCAAGCAACTGGCCGAGGGCACGCGGGTGCGTGCGCGCGCGGAACTCAAGCACGGCTTCTTCGGCGCCGAGATGGTGCACCCAGCCTACAAGGTGATCAACGAGGGCGCGCCGCTGCCGTCCTCGCTGACGCCGGTCTACCCGTCCGGCGAGGGCCTGTCGCAGGCGATCCTGCGGCGCGCGATCGCCGACGCGATGATGCGGGTCGACTGGCGCGACACGCTGCCGCCGGCGCTGCTGTCGAAAATGCAGCTGGCGAACTTCGAACCGGCGGTCAAGCTGCTGCACTACCCACCGCAGGAAATCGACGAGAACGCGCTGATGGATCGCTCGCATCCGGCCTGGGTGCGCATGAAGTTCGACGAGCTGCTGGCCCAGCAGCTGTCGCTGAAACGCGCCCAGCGCGCGCGCCGCTCGAAAGGCGCAGCGGTGCTCAAGACCGTGGGCGCCGTGTCCGAGGCCTTCCTCGCGGCGCTGCCGTTCAAGCTCACCGGCGCCCAGCAGCGCGTGCTCAAGGAGATCCGCGCCGACCTGCGCCACGGCTTCCCGATGCAGCGCCTGCTGCAGGGCGACGTCGGCAGCGGCAAGACGGTGGTGGCGGCGCTGGCCGCCGCGCAGGCGATCGACAGCGGTTACCAGGCCGCGCTGATGGCGCCCACCGAGATCCTGGCCGACCAGCACTTCCGCAAGATCGCCGCGTGGATGGAGCCGCTCGGCGTGAAGGTCGCATGGCTGACCGGCAGCCTGAAGAAAAAGGACAAGCTGGCCGCGGCCGAACAGGTGGAGTCGGGCGCGGCGCAGCTGGTGATCGGCACCCATGCGCTGATCCAGGACACGGTGCAGTTCAAAAGGCTGGGGCTGGTGATCGTCGACGAGCAGCACCGCTTCGGCGTCGGCCAGCGCCTCTCGCTGCGCAACAAGGGCAGCAACGGCAAGACCCCGCACCAGCTGATGATGTCGGCCACGCCGATCCCGCGCACGCTGGCGATGACCTATTACGCCGACCTCGAAGTGTCGATCATCGACGAGCTGCCGCCCGGCCGCAGTCCGATCGTCACGCGCGCGATCGACCAGAACCGGCGCGACGAAGTCATCGAGCGGGTGCACGCGGCGGCGCTGGAAGGACGCCAGGTGTATTGGGTCTGCCCGCTGATCGAAGAATCTGAGGCGCTGCAGCTGCAGACCGCGACCGACACCCATGCGATGCTGGCCGAGGCGCTGCCCGATTTGCGGGTGGGGCTGGTGCACGGCCGCCTCAAGCCGGCCGAGAAGCAGGAGGTGATGGATGCGTTTTCCAGCGGCGTGGTGCAGGTGCTGGTGGCCACCACCGTGATCGAGGTCGGGGTCGACGTGCCGAACGCCTCGCTGATGGTGATCGAACATGCGGAGCGTTTCGGCCTGTCGCAGCTGCACCAGTTGCGCGGACGCGTGGGACGCGGCTCGGCCGCCAGCGCCTGCCTGCTGCTGTACCAGAGTCCCCTCGGCGGCGTGGCCAAGCAGCGCCTGATGACGATGCGCGAGACCACCGACGGCTTCGAGATCGCACGGCGCGACCTGGAGATCCGCGGCCCTGGCGAATTCCTCGGCGCGCGCCAGTCGGGCCAGGCGATGCTCAGGTTCGCCGACCTCGAAACCGACCAGTGGCTGGTCGAGCAGGCGCGCGACGTCGCCCACACGCTGTTGCACGAAGCAGCCGACGACACCGTCGAGGCCCATCTCGCGCGTTGGCTCGGCGGCCGCGAAGAATTCCTGAAAGTCTAACGTCGTTCCCGCGAAGGCGGGAACCCATAGCGCGTATGAATACAGGCGGGGTATGGGGGAACTCATGCACGGTATGGGTTCCCGCCTTCGCGGGAACGACGATCAATCCGCCGGATAGCGCAAGCCGATCTGCGCGCGAATCTCGTCCATCACGCCCATCAGCGCCAGCGTCTCGTCGTGCGTCATCCCCGGGCTCTCGATCAAACCGGCATGCAAGCAGCGCTGCGCCTCCTGCACCTCGTGCGTGTAGCCGTTGCCGGCAAACGGCGTTTGCACGGTCCTCGCGGTGCCATCCGCCAGCACCACGCCGATCGACTGCGCCCGATGGAACATGGTGTTCATCCGCACGTGCCCGCGTTCGCCCGACACCGTCAACTCACCCGGCGTGCGGGCGCGCAGCGAGCAGCTGCACACCGACATCGCATCGCCCGCGTGCTTGAGCGTGAAGCCGGTCTGGACATCGACGCCGGTCGGCCCCATCACCGCCTGCGCCTTGACCGACACCACCGGCCCAAGCAGCGCCGCGGCGATCGACAGCGGATAGATCCCCAGGTCGAGCAGTGCACCGCCGCCCAGCGCCGGGTTGTACAGCCGATGCTCCGGCCCCGCGTCCGCCGCGAAACCGAAATCGGCCGACACCTGATACACCTTGCCGATCTCGCCCGACGCGATAATGCGCCGCACTTCGGCCAGCGCCGGCATGAAGCGCGACCACATCGCCTCCATCAGGAACAGCTTCTTCGCGCGCGCCAGCGCCACCACTTCCTCGGCCTCGCGCCGATTGACGGTGAACGCCTTCTCGCACAGCACGGCCTTGCCGGCCCTGAGCGCCATCAGCGCGTTCTCGGCGTGCATGGGATGCGGCGTGGCGACGTAGACGATGTCGATGTCGCCCGCATCGGCCAGCGCCTGGTAGGAGCCGTAAGCGGCGCCCGCGCCGAATTCGCTCGCGAATGCCTGCGCAGCGTCGAGACTGCGCGAGGCCACGCCCGCGAACACGGCGCCCGGCGTCTCCTTGAGCGCGGTCGCCAATGCCCGCGCGATTTTGCCCGTGCCCAGAATCCCCCAACGAACCTGTCCTGTCATCCTGCCCTCCGTTCAGTCGGCGCGCTTCGGCCGAAACACGCTGGTGTCCGCATAAAATCCTTCATCCTGCCCACCCCACCAGCCCGGCACACCGAGCACCGGCAACGGGGTGAAACAGGCCGTGCTCAAGCCGTCGGCGGCCAGCTCGCCCGCAACGTGGCGGTCGATCCATTCGCGCTGTTGGTCGTGCGCCAGCGCGAAGTAATCGGCGCCGGCCGCGATCACGCGGGTGTGGGCGGTGATCGCCTTGCGCGGCGCGGCCAGCTTCTCCATCAGCGCATGGCCGAACAGCCATACTTGCGCATCGCGGCCGAACATGGCGCGCCGTTCGTACAGAGCCGCATGCCAGCGGTGGCCGCACAGCGCATCGACCAGCGCCTGGCCTTCAACGCCTTCGCGCACCACCAGCAGTGCGGCATTTTCGTCGAAGATGGTAGCGCCGTCGCGCGCCGCGCCGCGCGATTTGCCGACGCCGGCCAGCGCGATCTGCGCCGCCTGCAAGGCGTTCAGCTGCCGTTTGATGCGCGGGAAGCCAAGCCACACCAGGGCGTTGAAAAAATCATGCAGGTTGTCGCGCGTGGGCACGCAGCCGGTGGCGCCGATGAACTCTTCGTAGGCCCGGCCTTCCGGCAGCGCGCCTTGCGCCACGAAGCTGACCGGCATGCCTTGCGCATTGCGCAGCCCGAGTGCGGCCGCGGCCTCATTGAAGGCACCGATCGCGCCCAGCGACGCGACGTCCAGCCGCGCGAACGCCGGGCGCACCGAGTCGTACCACGCGCGCGTCCAGTCGATCGGCGGCAGCATGCGCGCGGCTTACACCATCTTCCAGTTGACCTGCTCGCCGCCGTTCAGCGGCGCGAGCTGCGCGTCGCCCAGCGGCACGGTGGCGGGCAGGGCCCAGGCTTCGCGCGTGAGCGTGACGGTGTCGGTATTGCGCGGCAGGCCGTAGAAGGCCGGGCCGTGGACGCTGGCGAAGCCTTCGAGCTTGTCCAGCGCGCCGGCGCGGTCGAAGGCTTCGGCGTACATTTCCATCGCGTGCAGCGCGGTGTAGCAGCCGGCGCAGCCGCAGCTCGCTTCCTTCGCGCCGACCGCATGCGGGGCCGAGTCGGTGCCGAGGAAGAAGCGCTCGTCGCCGCTGATGGCCGCGGCCACCAGCGCCTGGCGGTGTTCTTCGCGCTTGAGCACCGGCAGGCAGTAGAAGTGCGGGCGAATGCCGCCCTTGAAAATCTCGTTGCGGTTGTAGAGCAGGTGGTGGGCCGTGATGGTGGCCGCGATCGGGCCGTCGGCTTCGGCCACGTACTGCGCCGCGTCCTTGGTGGTGATATGTTCGAACACGATGTTCAGCGCCGGCAGGTCGCGCCGCAGCGGGCGCATTACGCGGTCGATGAACACGGCTTCGCGGTCGAACAGGTCGATGTCCGGATCGGTCACTTCGCCATGGACCAGTAGCGGCATGCCAACTTCCTGCATCGCTTCGAGCGTCTTGTAGCAGCGCGTGAGGTCGGTCACGCCGGCATCGGAATTGGTGGTCGCGCCGGCCGGGTACAGCTTGACCGCGTGGACGAAGCCGCTGTCCTGCGCGCGGCGGATCTCGTCGGCGTCGGTGTTGTCGGTCAGGTAGAGCGTCATCAAGGGCTCGAAGCGCAGGCCCGCGGGCAGCGCGGCGAGGATGCGCTCGCGGTAGGCCTGGGCCATGGCGGTGGTGGTGATCGGCGGTTTCAGGTTCGGCATCACGATCGCACGCGCGAACTGGCGTGCGCTGTGCGGCAGCACGCTGGCCAGCGCCGCGCCGTCGCGCAGGTGCAAATGCCAGTCGTCGGGGCGGGTGATGGTCAGGCTTTGGGGGACTTCGGTGGTGGACATGACAGCTTTCGAATAACGGATGCCCTTATTTTACCCGCTGATAGTCACCGCATCTGCTTTGCACCTCGCTTGACAAGGCGTACGTAAAAGCGTACGTTAGTAAATCCGAACGGAGCGATACATGGACACAATTTCCGCCAGCCAGGCCAGGGCCACGCTTTACAAGCTGATCGATGAGGCAGCCGAGAGCCACGCACCGGTCACCATCACGGGCAAACGGAACAGCGCTGTCTTGGTTTCGGCAGACGACTGGGCTGCGATCCAGGAAACCCTGCATTTGCTGTCGATCCCCGGGATGCGCGAATCAATTCGTGAAGGAATGGCAGCGCCGCTCGAGCACTGCGAGACGGACCTGAAGTGGTGAAGTGGCGCGTGCTGTACACGAAACACGCACAAAAGGACGCACAGAAGCTTGCGCGCGCCGGGCTCAAAGACAAGGCCCAGTCCTTGCTCGATCTCCTGGCAAGGGATCCATTCCAGAATCCACCACCCTACGAGAAGCTGGTCGGCGACCTTGCCGGCGCCTATTCACGCCGCATCAACATCCATCACCGGCTGGTCTACCAGGTTCTGTCGGACGACATGACCGTCAAGGTGCTGCGCATGTGGACGCACTACGAATAGACAAGCGAGCTGTCTAGTGGATGATCCGCGCCAGGAAGTCGCGGGCGCGGTCGGAGCGCGGGGCGCTGAAGAATGCTTCTTTCGGGCTGTCCTCGACGATCTTCCCGTGGTCCATGAACACGATGCGGCCCGCCACCTTGCGCGCGAAGCCCATCTCGTGGGTCACCACCATCATGGTCATGCCCTCTTGCGCCAGGCCGACCATCACGTCCAGCACCTCGTTGATCATCTCCGGGTCGAGCGCCGACGTCGGCTCGTCGAACAGCATCGCGATCGGGTCCATCGACAGCGCGCGCGCGATCGCCACGCGCTGCTGCTGGCCGCCCGACAGCTGGCCGGGGAACTTGTCCTGCTGCGCCAGCAGGCCGACCCGGTCCAGGTACTGCAGGCCCTTGGCGGTGGCCTCGTCGCCGCTGCGCCCGAGCACCTTGACCTGCGCGAGTGTCAGATTTTCGCGTACCGACAGGTGTGGGAACAGCTCGAAATTCTGGAACACCATGCCGATCCTGGCGCGCAGCTTCGACAGATTGGTCTGCGGGTCGCCCACCGACACCCCGTCGACCCACACCTCGCCCTGCTGGAACGGCTCGAGCCCGTTGACGGTCTTGATCAGGGTGGACTTGCCCGAGCCGGACGGCCCGCAGATGACCACCACATCGCCCTTGCCCACCTGGGTGCTGCAATCGGTCAGCACCTGGAATGGGCCGTACCATTTGCTGACGTTCTTCAGTTCG
>DASRXO010000827.1:0-6884 GCA_035654095.1 Telluria sp. | reverse complement strand
CACATCGCGGTCAACCATGAAGGTGTGCTGGCCTACACGGTCGACATGACCATCGGCCAGCTGGGCGGCGGCTACCGCACCCAGCGCCGGCCGGGATCGACCGACCCCAACTTCGAAGATGCCGCCTTGCACGTGGGCGACAGCATCACGGTGGAAGGCGTGGTCGTGACGGTGACGGCAAGCAGCGTCGATGGCGACACCGTCACGCTCAGCGCCAAATAGCGCGCGGACCGGCGAGCCGACGGCGACTTCGGTCGCCGTTTTTTTTCGACGCTGGTATCATCCGCTGCTCCTGTTGGGACATGGGCCCGGTCAACGGCTTGCGCGCGCACTTTGCTAGTCTTCGCCAACTGGCCGCACGGCTTTCGATTCCGGCGGACGGTGAGACGTTTGCCGTGTAGACGGCGACTTGAAGTGCTCGCGGTATTGCTTGGGGCTGACGCCCAGCCGGCGCATGAACACCGAGCGCATATGGCTCGCGTCGGCGAAGCCGCAGCGGTAGGCGACGGTCTTCAGAGGATCGCCTGCGCTCTCGAGCATCACGCGCGCCGCATCCACCCGCGCGCCTTCGATGAATTGGGCCGGCGTGACCTGCGCATCGCGCGCGAACACCCGCGCGAAATTGCGGGGACTCATATGGGCGATGGCGGCCAGCGTGTCCACGTCCAGCGCCTCGCTCAAATGCGCGAGCACATACTGCTGCACCAGCCCGACCGGCGACACGTCGCTGGTAAACGGCGTCAGATAGGGACTGAACTGCGACTGCCCGCCGCGGCGTTGGGTGAACACCACCAGCCGCTTGGCCACGTTCAGCGACACCTCGGCGCCATAATCTTCCGACAGCAGGTACAGCGCCAGGTCGATACCCGCGGTCACGCCGGCCGAGGTGTACAGCGCGCCGTCCTTGAGATAGATCCGATCGAGGTCGACGCGCGTCTTTTCGAAGCGCCGCGCCAGCGCTGGCGCGTCGTTCCAGTGCGTGGTGACGGCCTTCCCATCGAGCAGGCCCGCATGCCCGAGCAGGAAGGCGCCGTTGCAC
Organism: Telluria sp.; assembly: GCA_035654095.1. GTDB lineage: Bacteria > Pseudomonadota > Gammaproteobacteria > Burkholderiales > Burkholderiaceae_D > Telluria_A. Next base: position 5,845 of record DASRXO010000827.1, on the reverse strand, counting down.
ACCGAGCCATAGCGCCTGGCCCGGCCGGCCTGCGCCACCAGCCACGCGCACAGGGCCGGCTCCGGCTTCAGCTTCGGCAGGCCGGGGCCGCCCGCGACCAACAGCAGGTCCGGCGCGTCGACCACATCGCGGTAGTAGGCATCGGCCAGCAGCGCCAGGCCGTTCGAACAGCCGATCGCGCCCTGCACCGTGCCGATGGTGCGCACGTGATAATGCTGCGCCGGCAGCAGGAAGCGGTTCGCCTCCATAAACACGTCCATCGGCCCGGCGACATCGAGCGACTGGACACCCGGGAACACTACGATGGCAACGCTGATCGTCATTGAACACTCCACATTATCGGCAACACGATAACCGAGATCCGGCCCGCATTGGGATAGTCGCGCTGCGATGGCGCTTAAACCACCCAGGGTGGCAGGAATCACCCGCATGACGATGCGCGCACGGCACGCCGCGCTGAAATAATCCTGTTCAGTCCAACCCACAGGAGAACGCAGCATGCGAGATTCGACATCGATCCGGGCCGAACGCGTCGGCCCCGCTTTTTCAACCGACGGCATGCTGGTCACGCGCCAGAAAACCCGCGCCGCGATCGACGCCATCGCGGCGCGGGTCGAACCGGGCATGGTCGAGGAAGACGCGGTCGCCATGGCCAAGGAAATGCTGACCGACGCCAGCCTGGCCCTGAGCTGGCATCCGGTCCGGGTGCGCTTCGGCGCGAATACCATGAAGGCGATGAAGGAGGCGTCGGCGCCCGGCGTGATCCTCAAGGAAGACGACATCTTCTTCATCGATATCGCGCCGCGCCACGAGCTGTGGGAAGGCGATGGCGGCAAGAGCTACGCGGTCGGCCACAATCGCGAGCACGGCCGCTGCGCACGCGACGCCGAGGCCCTGTTCCACGCCGTGCGCGCGGTCTGGCAACGCGACAAGCTGACCGGCGAGCAGCTGTACGCCTTCGCCGACCAACGCGCGCGCAGCATGGGCTGGTCGCTCAATTTCGACCTGCCCGGCCACCGCATCTCGGACTTCCCGCACGCGGCGATCTATACCGGTCCGCTGGCCGAAGCGGATTTCCATCCGGCCGCGATGCGCTGGATCCTCGAGATTCATGTACGCGACCCGCAAGGCCGCTTCGGCGCGTTCTTCGAAGACCTGCTGCTCGACGACGGATTCTATTCCTAGGCGCGGGCCGGCTGCGGCCGCGGCACGAACGCCATGCCGGCCACCGCGGCCAGCACGCAGGCGATGCCGAACAACTGGCCCGCGCGCACCTGCTCGCCCATCAGCGTGGCCGCAAACAGCAGCGCCGACACCGGCGCCACGGCGGTGAACAGCGAGGCCTCGGTCCCGCTCACGCGCGCGCTGCCCGCGTACCACAGCACGAAGCCGCCCACGGTGGGCACGATCGCGTAATACGTCACCGCGGCCAGCGCCTTGGCCGGCAGCACAACGCTCCACGGCGCCTCGAACATGGCGGGCACGATCGCGATCGCCAGTCCCAGCCCGGTCATGATGGTCGACAGCGCGAGCGGCGCGATCTCGGTGCGGATCCGCTTGTTCAGCAGGATGAACAGGCTCTCGCACACCACCGCGCCGAATACGCAGGCATTGCCGGCCAGCGAACGCGCACCCGCGCCCTGCGGCTGCGCCGCGATCGACAGCACGCCCAGCAAGGCGAGCGCGATCGCCACCAGCAAAGCCGGGTGCGGCCGTTCGCCAAGCACGGCGATCGAGATGGCGGCGGTGGCGGCCGTCAATAAAGCGTATCCCTGGAATTGCCTGCGCATCGCGTCTCCTGTGTGGAAAAAACCACAGGGTAGGGCCGCAATCGCGCCGCGTCTTGGACGAAATTGCAGGCCGGCCTAGCTCAGCGCGCGGCCATATACGCGCGGCGTGATGCCGTACTTACGCACGAAGATCCGGGTCATGTAGCTCTGGTCGGCGAAGCCGCTGGCGATGGCCGCCTCGCTCAGCGCGGCGCCGCCGGCGATCATGCGCCGCGCGAGGTCGATGCGGCGCTGGACGAGGTAGGCGTGCGGCGTCATGCCGGTGGCCTTGCTAAATCCGCGCAGCAGCTGGAAGCGGCTCAAGCCGCTTTCGCGCGCCAGCTCGTGCAGCGTCAGCGGCGCGACCGGGTCGTCGTCGATCCGTTCGCGCGCGCGCAGCACGGCGGCCGGTACACGCGGCGCGGCGCGCAGGGTGCGCTCGCAGGCGACGCTCGCCAGCACGGCCAGCAACAGCTGTTCGGGCAGCGGCGTGGCCGGCTGCGGCGCGGCGCCCGCGCCGAGCGCGAACAGCGCGCGCAGGCGCGCCCCGGTGGCGGCGTCGCGCAGTACCGGGCGATGGAATTCCGCGATCCGCGTCTTGCCGCCGGAGATATCGTGGAGCGCCGCGGCCACCAGCGCAGGATCGAAATACAACATGCGCCAGCTGCGGCCGCTGTCGCCGATCGGCATGCCGTCATGGACTTCGCCGGGATTCACGGTAATAATATCGCCAGCGCCCGCTTCCACCATCCCGCGGGCACTGTACGACTTCTGCGCACCGCGTTCGATCACGCCGATGCCGAATTGATCGTGGGTATGGCGCGCAAAACTGCGGCGCGAACTGGCGGCCACCACGTCCACGCCGGCGATGCTGCTCTGGGACATCGTGAACTCAGCTGTCATCGGGTTCGCCATGTCATTACGTGCACCGATTCTAAGCCGGATCGGCACGTTTCCAGGCGCGAACCGCCCTTCCGAAAACAACAAGAAATAGCGACAAAAAGTCAGCAAATACGTAGTACTACGTAGGCGTAAGTACGTGTTATTGCGCGTTGACTTCAAAATTTCAGCTTGTTAGCATCGGTTGGATGCCGACGGGAAACTCATCGTTGTGCGAGCAACACTACAACACATAGAAATGATCTAGGAGACGATTTTGGGCAAGTCAAATTACGATAGCGCACGCCGCTCGTTGTTGAAGTCATTCGGCGTAGCGGGCGCAAGCACGGCCGCCGCCGCGCTGCTGCCGCTGTCGCAGGCCGACGCCGCTCCGATCGGCACGGCCCCCACGCCGATCCTGGCGGAAGAATTCTGGACCCAGAAAAACGGCGTCAAGCTGTGGATCTATCGCAAGCACGTCAAATCGACCGGCGCCGCGCAGCCGGTGTTGTTCCTGGTCCACGGCTCCTCGTATTCGGCGAAGACCATGTACGACCTGCAGGTACCAAACCGCAGCAACTATTCGATGATGGATTATTTCGCACGCCTCGGTTTCGACGTGTGGACCATGGACCATGAAGGCTACGGCCACTCGGACCGCACCTCGTCCTACTCGGACGTGGCGAGCGGCGTGGACGACCTGAAGGCCGCGATGGCGGTGGTGACCAAAGCCACCGGCCAGACCAAGGCGGCGTTTTTCGGCCAGTCCTCGGGCTCGCTGCGCGCCGGCAGTTTTGCCAACGCCTATCCCGAGCATGTGTCCAGCCTGATGCTCGACGCCTTCGTGTGGACCGGCAAGGGCTCGCCCACGCTGGGGAAACGCAAGCAGATGTTGCCCAATCTGATGAAGAGCAATGTGCGCAAGGTCGACGCCGAATTCTATCGCGGCGTGTTCACCCGCGACGAAGTGGGCGCAGCCGAGCCAATGGTCAGCGACATCGTGACCGAGGCCGAACTGAAGTACGGCGACACGGTCCCGAACGGCACCTACGTCGACATGGTCACCAAGCTGCCGCTGGTCGATCCGGTCAAGCTCAATTGCCCGGTGCTCATCATCCGCGGCCAGCACGACGGCATCGCCACCGATGCCGACCTCATCGATTTCTACTCGCGCGTGCCGCACCCGGACAAGCAGCTGGTGAAGATCGGCGGGCTGGCGCACACCGCCATGCTCGGCGTGAACCGCGCCCGCTTCTTCGCCGCGGTCCAGGGCTTCCTGACGATGCCGGCCATGATCGACATCGGCGCCAAGGGCCACGCGTCCCACGCTTGAGATAAACGTTCGGCCCGGCGCAGTCAGCATCACCTCGGCGGATCCGCGTCCAGCCATCGCCGCGCGGGTATGCCTAGCCATGCCCGCGCGGCCTCATAAGATTTTAACAAGGAGACCTAGATGTACGCCCCAAAAAAACTCGTATTGGCAGTATCGATCGCATGCGTATTCCCGTTCGCCGCACAGGCGCAAGACGGATCGACTGTGCAGATTTACGGCAAGCTGTACCCCGAAATAGTGTCGTACCGCGAGAGCGGCGGCACCGCCCCCGGGACCCAGGTCAGCACCCTGGTCAAGGCGCCCACGGCCGCACAGACCTCGGTGTCGGGCACCGCGATGGAATCGTCCAACTCCTACATCGGCTTCCGCGGTTCGGAAGACCTGGGCGGCGGCATGAAGGCGATCTTCCAGCTGGAAGGCGCGATCGGCGTCGATGACGGCACCTCCAAGGGCGGCGTGCTGTTCAATCGCGACACCTTCGTCGGCCTGTCCGGCGGTTTCGGCACCCTGAAACTGGGCGGCCGCATGGATACCGTGTACAAGAGCCTGGCCGACCAGATCGGTTTCTTCGGCGTCGGCACCGGCAACTTTGTATCGGGCAGCAATATCATCGCCCAGGGCGGCTTCGGCAGCAGCAATAACGAGCGCTTCCACGAACGGCCTTCCAACACCGTGCTGTACGCCTCGCCCGAGTATGCGGGCTTCCAGGGCCTGGCCGGTTATTCGCTGGGCGAAGTCGTCGGCAGCGCATCGAAAGGCAACATCGCCTCGGTCGGCGGCAAATACCAATCCGGCCCGCTCTACCTCGCGCTCGGCTATGAAGAGCACATCGGCCTGTTCGGCGGCTCGAGCAACGTCTCCACCGCGCTGAGCAACCTGACCACCGCCGGCGCCAATTCGAACGACACGTCGACCCGCCTGACGGCACAGTACGCGTTCAATACCGGCACCCGCATCGAGGGCGACTACGCCCGCACCAAGCTGTCGGAAACCGGCGGCCTGATCGGTCATTTCCAGGAATACCGCCACAACTCCTGGCTGCTGAGCGCCGACCAGGAACTGGGCGCCTGGACCCTGGCCACCTCGTATGGCCGCTCTGCCTCGGGCTCCTGCGCGCTGGTCGGCGGCGCCGCCTGCAGCACGTCCGGGCTGGATGCCTCGATGCTGAGCTTCGGCGCGTCCTATACGCTGTCGAAGCGCGCCCGGCTGTTCGCCCTATACTCCAACCTGCTCAACGGCTATTCGGCAGACTTCAACAACGCCAGCACCGCGCCGGCGCCGGGCGTCGGCCAGAGCCTGCGCCAGCTCGCCACCGGTATCTCGCTCCGGTTCTGAGCCACTTGAATTTTGAACTGCAACTACTAGGAGAGTCACATGGATAAGAACCGTCGCAATTTGCTGAAGGCCTCGGCAGCGGTTGGCAGCGTGCTGATGGGCACGCAAGGCATGGCCAACGCCCAGGCCGGCGCCGCCAACGGCGCGCAAGTCAAGGCCGTGCCGCCGCTGGCCGGCAAGATCGGCATGCGCCTGGCGACCTGCGTGCTGAAACCTGGCGCCGCGCCGACCGTGGTGGTGGTGCTCGATGACGGCAAGATCATCGACCTGAAGGCCGCGGCGCAGCACCAGAACGTCAAGCTGGGCTTCGATGCGAGCTCGATGCTGGCGCTGATCAAGAGCGGCAACGCCGGCTTCGCCCAACTGAAGGCGGTGGCCGATCGCGCCGTCCAGCAGAAGAGCGGCTTGCTGGCGCTCGACAAGACCCAGCTGCTGTCGCCGATCCCTGTCCCCGACCGCAACATCTACTGCGTCGGCTGGAACTACCTCGACCACTTCGAGGAAGGCAAGAAGGCGCGCCTCGACACCG
>DASRXO010000826.1:0-2132 GCA_035654095.1 Telluria sp. | reverse complement strand
CGGCGCGCAGGTCCAGGATCAGCTTCGACATCGAAGGATTGGCGTGGCCCTTGCCGACGATGTCGAACGATTGCAGCAGCGGCACGCCGGCCTTCATCATGGTCGCCAGCTGGCGGGTGAACATCGAGATGTCCTTGTCGGTGATCTTCTTGCCGCTGCGGTAAGCCTTTTTCTTGACCTTGGTGACCATCACGCCTTGCCGACGCAAGGTCACGTTGACGATGGCTTCGCCGCCGGCGCGCAGTTCGCCGCGCACCGTCTTGCCGGACTTGTCCTTGCCCTCCCAGGCATAGACCGATTCCTTGACCATGCTGGATGCGGCTTTCGATTGTGACGTAGCCATATGATTCCTATTCGTTGGTGCAGCCGAGTACTTCTTCGAGGCTGGTGAGGCCTTGCTTCACTTTCATCAGACCCGAGCGGCGCAGCGACTTCACGCCTTCCGATTCCGACTGGGCGGCGATCTCCATCGCGTTGCCGTGCGCGAGAATGATTTTTTCGATGGCAGCGGTGATCGGCATGATCTGGTAGATGCCGACCCGGCCCTTGTAGCCGCCGCCCAGGCAACGGTCGCAGCCGACCGGGCCGTAGGGCTTCCAGCCGCCCTCCAGTTCCTGTTCCCGGAAGCCGGCCGCCAGCAAGATCTCGCGGCTGGTGTCGAGCGGCTGCTTGCAGGTGCACAGGCGGCGCGCCAGGCGCTGGGCGGTGATCATGATCACCGAGGAAGCGATGTTGAACGGCGCCACGCCCATGTTCATCAGGCGCGTCAGGGTCGACGGCGCGTCGTTGGTGTGCAGGGTCGAGAACACCATGTGGCCGGTCTGCGCGGCCTTGATCGCGATGTCGGCGGTCTCGAGGTCGCGGATCTCGCCGACCATGATGATGTCCGGATCCTGGCGCAGGAAGGATTTCAGCGCGACCGGGAAGGTCAGGCCGGCGCGGTCGTTGACGTTGACCTGGTTCACGCCCGGCAGGTTGATCTCGGCCGGGTCTTCGGCGGTCGAGATGTTGATGCCGGGCTTGTTGATCACGTTCAGGCAGGTGTACAGCGAGACCGTCTTGCCGGAACCGGTCGGCCCGGTCACCAGCACCATGCCGTAAGGACGCTGGATGGCGTCGAGCAGCAGCTCCTTCTGGTCCGGGTCGTAGCCGAGCGCATCGATGCCCATCTGGGCCTGGGTGGCGTCGAGGATACGCATCACGGTCTTCTCGCCGAACAGCGTGGGCAGGGTGCTGACCCGGAAGTCGATCGTCTTTACCGGCGACAGCACCAGGCGCATGCGGCCGTCCTGCGGCACGCGCTTTTCCGAGATGTCGAGCTTGGCCAGCACCTTGATGCGCGAGACCAGCTTGTCGCGGATCGTGATCGGCGGCTGGGCGTGTTCGCGCAGCACGCCGTCGACCCGCAGCCGGATCCGGTAAAACTTTTCGAACGGTTCGAAGTGGATGTCGGAGGCGCCGAGGTTGATCGCATCCATCAGGATCTTGTTGAGGAACTTGACGATCGGCGCGTCTTCGATGTCGTTGCCGGGGTCGGCCGCCTGGGTGTCGGGCGCGTCCTCTTCGGCGAACTCGATGTCCTGCTCGTCGCCGACCAGGTCGGCGATGCTCTGTTCGGCGCTCTTGCTGAGCGCGGCCAGCAAGGTCAGCAGCGCGTCGTGCGGCACGATCACCGGCTCGACCGACGATTCGGTCTGGAACTTGATCTGGTCCAGCGCCTGGGTATTGGTGGGGTCCGAAATCGCGACCGACATCTTGTTGCCGCGCTTGGCCAGCGCGATCACGCGCTGCGCCTGCATCAGCTTGGCGTCGATGGCTTTCGGCGGCAGGCCGTCGAGCGCGAAGGTGTGCAGGTCCAGCACCGGATAGCCGAAGGTCTCGGCGCAGAACGCGGCCAGCGTACGCGCGTCGATGCTGCCGCCGGCCAGCAGGGCGTCGATGAAGGGCACCTTGTCGAGCGCGGCCTTCTTTTGCAAGGCGTCGGCTTGCGGCGCGGTCAGGCGTCCGGCCTGCATCAGCGCACGCGCCAAGCCCGCCATCGGTGCTCCTGCTGCGGTGTTGGGAAGGACTGCTGCCATATGCGCGCGGTTTAAAAAATGCCAATGAACGACAAAGGCGCCGGTCCAGCGGGG
>DASRXO010000825.1:0-2766 GCA_035654095.1 Telluria sp. | reverse complement strand
TGCTAAATGACTATAAGCTACGACTCGACGGATCAGCACAGCCTTTGCCCGAAGCGAAACTTCGAACGCTGGAAAACTTATGGGGAGAATTAATCCCGCATCGTAAGCTTGACCCATCTTCTACAGTTCGATTTACTAAGTAATTGATCGGCAATGGCGATTAGCGCCGCAACGGCGGCGTGGCACGACATTTTGGAACGGGTCAATCGATGGCGGCTTGGCGCACGGTCGGCGGCAGCGCGACGCCGGCGGCGCGCAGCGCGAGACTGGCGGCAGGCCGTGGCGCGGAGCGCAGCAGGAAGCGCTTGCCGTCGTGCTCGATCTCGGTCTCGGTCAGCGCATCGAGATCGGCGATGATTTCCGGCCATGAGCCTGCGTGACCGAGCGCCGCGATGCGGTCTTCCAGCGCCTTCTTGAGCACGAGCGCGAGGAAACTGCAGAACACGTGGCCGCGGATGGTCTCGTCGAGCTTGTGGAAGATCGGACGGGTTTCGAACAGGTGCTTGGCGGTTCGGAAGGTCTGCTCCACGGTCCACAACTGCTTGTAGCAGAGCATGGCTTCGAGCGGGTTGAGATCGGTGTTGGTGCGCAGCACGAAAATGCCGTCGAACCTTTTCTCGTCCTCGACCTTGTCAGGGTCGATCGCGAAGTGCTCATCGCGGATCGTCTTCAGGTAGCGGCGATAGCCGGTGTTGCCGATGAGCGCCTTGTCGCCCCTCTTGAGCGTCCGCTCCAACGCGGCGAGGATCGCGGCGCGATCGGCGGCGTCCTTCGCGGCTTCCTGAAGGTTGCGGCAGACGATGTAGCGCCGGGAGGCCAGCACGACCGCCTTGGCCTCGTAGTCGATCTCCCGGCCGCGTTTGGTCATCACCAACGGCACGAAGGGCGTACTATCGTCGAGCACCAGCTCACACACCAGTTTGTCGCTGCGCTCGCGCACACCCAGGATATAAAGCAGGCGGCGCGCTTCGAGTTCGGCCAGCGTTTCGGCGCTGATCAGGCCGCGATCGGCGATGACGCACACGCGCGCGATGGCGAAGCGCCGGTTGAGACGGTCGATGATCGGAATCAACGTGGTGACGTCGGCGGTGTTGCCCGGCCACATCTCCGAACATATCGGCCGCCCGTCACCGTCGATCAGCACCGCCAGGATCATCTGGCGCAGGTCCGGGCGATGGTCCTTGCTAAAACCATGGCGGCCCAGCGTCTGGCCGCCGGCGCCCTCGAAGTAGAGGCTGGTGGTGTCCATGAACACCAGGTCGAGCCGCGTGAATAGGTCGCGCCGATGCGCGAACAGCCGTTCTTCCACCACATCCTTGGTGCAGCGCGGAGCGAACGGCGTGCGGCCGTCCTGCTCCTTCGCCGGCAACTCCTCGCCGAGCCAGGCCATCGCGCGATAAAGGTGATGCAGCGTGAGCCCCTCAAGGCCGCCGATCTGGTAGTCCTCGCGCCAGCGATCCGCCGCGCGGTCGGAGCCGCTGACAAATAACCGGTGCAGCACGGTGAGGAATATCGCTCGCTCCAACGCAATGCCGTGCTTGCGCGCACCTGCCAGCTCCTCGATGACTTTGCGACAGCCGGTCTCCTCCCACAGCCGCTCGAACAGCAGCGCCGGCCCGATGCGTCGGCTGGCGATCTTGAGCGTCGCCTCCTCCTGCGCGGCCGAAAGCACCATCGCCTTGGCGGAAAACCGCGCGCCCGATCGCAACAGCCGCTCCAGTTGGCCGCTCGCCTGCAATTCCTCGTAACGGCCGAGCGTGGCGATCACCTGCTGGCGAACCTGGTCGCCGTCACGCCGGCTCTCGACGATCTGCAGATAGGCGCGCCCGGCTGAGGTCTTGCGGCGAAAATACATGCGTCGCTCCGTAAGCTGGTGCGCACAGAGCCGCGATTCGAAGGCAACATTCAACAACAATCTGATGCAGACGTGGCACTACACTTTTGGACCACACGCTCCTCAAACCCAGGTTTTATGCGGGTTTCTGAACCGTCCGACCGCCGCAACTGTAGAAGATGGGTTAGATGCGCGCCTCGAACTTCACCGTTCCCACGATACCCACCTTGAGGCCGAAGTTACGCAAGGTGCCGCGCAAGTCATTATCGATGGCGATCGCCTTCGATTGCAGCAGCTTGCGGTGGGTCAGCAGCATCCGAAGCTTCTGGCTGCGTAACGTCTTCACATGCACCGGACGATAAAGTCCAACCCGCATCATCTGCGCAATGCCGCGGGCATCGTTGCGGTCCGTCTTGTTGATCTGCGCCTTCAGCACCGCCTGCATGTGCCGGGTTTCAACGCAGACCACCGGCAACTCGACTTCGGCCAGAGCGCTGAACAGCCATTGCGACAGCGGTCCGGCTTCTAGTCCAATTCGCTCAAAGTGGTAGGCAGAGTTCTTCAGCACCGCCAACAACGCTTCAGGTTCGCTTGCCACCTTCACTTCCCGCACGATCCTGCCCGTATCATCCACAATGCAGACACTCGTCTCCTTGACCGAAACGTCCAGTCCAGCAAAATGGTCCATGCTGCGCTTCTCCTTCTGATGCTTGAGGCCGTTCACACGGACCTCGTTTCACCATCAGCCTGAAGCGCAGCACCCAATATCTTCAGCTATCCACAAGCCGCCGGCCGATTACCCCATCTTTGGGTCATTTGCGTCGTTTTTGGCCCGTCCGCGCAAAGTCCACTTTCCACCCAATAGCGACCATGAACCGACATCGTGGGGCTACTCAATCACCACGTCGGCCAGCAATTGCAGTGATCTCGAC
>DASRXO010000824.1:0-8870 GCA_035654095.1 Telluria sp. | reverse complement strand
CCAGCTCGTCGAAGCTGCGGGCGATGCGCGCATGCTCCTGCTGGCGCGCGAACTGATACATGGCGAAGGTGCAGCCGACGAGCAAGGCACAGACCAAGCCGGACAGCAAAACCGGCCTCATAGTGCGCGACGGAAACATGGACGACAGCATGAGCCATCTCCCGGTGATGGGCTGCCAGTCAATTATAGGTGTAAATACCACAAGGGCGAGCACGCGAGCGGGAGGCCGCCCCGTGCCGGCGGCGGGCGCGCTGACCAGCGCCAGGCGCATCGCCGGCTTTTCCCTTGGCGAAAGCGGTAAAATGGCGGCCTGCCTCACCGACAAAAACGAAATGACGACCGTTCCTACCGAAATCAACGCCGCCGCCGTCAAGAACGGGGCGGCCGAAAAGCTGACGCCGATGATGGCCCAATATCTTCGGATAAAGGCCGACTACCCGACGATGCTGGTGTTCTACCGCATGGGCGACTTTTACGAGCTGTTTCACGACGACGCCGAAAAGGCCGCGCGCATCCTCGGCATCACCCTGACCGCGCGCGGCGCCTCGAACGGCCAGCCGATCAAGATGTGCGGCGTGCCCTTCCACTCGCTCGATCCCTACCTCGCGAAACTGGTCAAGCTGGGCGAATCGTGCGCGATCTGCGAACAGATCGGCGATCCCGCGACCAGCAAGGGACCGGTCGAGCGCAAGGTGATGCGCGTGGTCACCCCCGGCACCCTGACCGATGCCGACCTGCTGCCCGAAAAGGCCGAACGCCCCCTGCTGGCGGTCTGCATGATCAGCCAGCGCAAGGTCGTCACCACCGGCCTGGCCTGGCTGTCGCTGGCCAGCGGCGCGCTCAAGCTGATGGAGTTTTCGGGCGACAGCCGCAGCGTCGGCCAGCGCCTGCAGCAAGAACTGGAGCGCATCGCGCCGGCCGAAATCCTGCGCGGCGACAGCGCCGAGCTGTTCTCCGATTACGCGCTGGCCCACACCCAGCAAGTGCCCGACTGGCACTTCGACGTGGTCGGCGGCCACAAGTCGCTGCTCGACCAGCTCGGCGTGGCGACCCTCACCGGCTTCGGCGCCGACGGCCTGGGCGCGGCCTTCGGCGCGGCCGGCGCGCTGCTGCGCTATGCCCATGCGACCCAGGGCCGCGGCCTGCAGCACGTGCGCAGCCTGACCACCGAAACCGAGAACGAATTCATCGGCCTCGACGCGGCCACCCGCCGTAACCTCGAACTGACCGAGACCATCCGCGGCCAGGAGTCGCCGACCCTGTTCTCGTTGCTCGACCACTGTCGCACGGCGATGGGCTCGCGCATGCTGCGCCACTGGCTGCACCACGCGCGGCGCGACCAGCAGGTGGCGCGCGCGCGCCACGCGGCGATCGCGGCGCTGGCCGCCAGCGACGCCAGCGGCGCGCTGTCGGCCACGCTGGCCGAGGTGCCGGACATCGAACGCATCACCACCCGCATCGCCCTGCTGTCGGCCCGTCCGCGCGACCTGGCCAGCCTGCGCGACGGCCTGCAACAGCTGCCGGCCCTGCGCCACAGCGTGCAGCAGTGCGTTGCGGCCGGCGACGCGCCGCTGCTGGCAGCGATCCACGCGGCGATCGCCACGCCCGAAGCCTGCCTCGACCTGCTGCAGCGCGCGGTGGCCGAGGAGCCGGCCGCGATGGTGCGCGACGGCGGCGTGTTCGCGCGCGGCTTCGACGCCGAACTCGACGAGCTGCGCGGCCTGTCGGAGAACGCCGGCCAGTTCCTGGTCGACCTCGAAACGCGCGAACGCGCGCGCACCGGCATCGCCAATCTGCGCGTCGAGTACAACAAGGTGCACGGCTTCTACATCGAAGTCACCCACGGCCAGACCGACAAGGTGCCCGACGATTACCGGCGCCGCCAGACCCTGAAGAACGCCGAGCGCTACATCACGCCCGAACTCAAGGTGTTCGAAGACAAGGCGCTGTCGGCGCAGGACAAGGCGCTGGTGCGCGAGAAGCTGCTGTACGACCAGCTGCTGGCCGACCTGGCGCCGCACATCGCCACGCTGCAAACGGTGGCGCAAGGCCTGGCGCAGCTCGACACCCTGACCGCCCTGGCCTCGCACGCGCTGCACCACAACTGGTGCGCGCCGCAGCTGGTGGCCGAGCCCTGTCTCGACATCCGCGAAGGCCGCCATCCGGTGGTGGAAAACCAGATCGAACGCTTCATCGCCAACGACTGCTGCCTGCAGAACGAGCGCCGCCTGCTGCTGATCACCGGCCCGAACATGGGCGGCAAATCGACCTTCATGCGGCAGGTGGCGCTGATCACGCTGCTGGCCTACGTCGGCAGCTACGTGCCGGCGGCGAGCGCGCTGATCGGGCCGATCGACCGCATCTTCACCCGCATCGGCGCGACCGACGACCTGGCCGGCGGGCGCTCGACCTTCATGGTGGAGATGACCGAGTCGGCGGCGATCCTGAACGGCGCCACCGAACACTCGCTGGTGCTGATGGACGAAGTCGGGCGCGGCACCTCGACCTTCGACGGCCTGGCGCTGGCCTGGGCCATCGCGCGCCACCTGATCGACACCAGCCGCAGCTTCACGCTGTTCGCCACCCACTACTTCGAGCTGACCCAACTGCCCGAGAGCCATCCGAGCGCGGCCAACGTCCACCTGTCGGCGGTCGAACACAAGGACAGCATCGTGTTCCTGCACGCGGTGCAGGCCGGGCCGGCTTCGCAAAGCTACGGCTTGCAGGTGGCGCAGCTGGCCGGCGTGCCGCAGGGCGTGATCAAGGCCGCGCGCAAGCACCTGGCGCGGCTCGAATCGCAGGCGCTCGACGCCACTCCGCAGCTCGACCTGTTCGCGCTGCCCGGCGCGGATCCGGACGACGATGGCGACGCGCCCGCCGCCGCGCCTGCGGCGGCGCCCGCCGGCGGCGAGCTGCTGGCCGCGCTGGCCGCGATCGATCCGGATGCGCTGACCCCGCGCGAGGCGCTCGAGCAGTTGTACCAGCTGAAGCGCCTGGCCGCGTGATGGGGCGCCCGGTTCGCCCGATCGCCATGCTGGCCGCGGCACTGCTGCTGGCGCATGCCGCGCAGGCGGCTGCGCCCAAGCGCGCCGACGCGTACCAGTTCAGCGCGATCGGCCACAGTTTCGGCAACGGCGATGGCGAGGCCACCCTGCGCCAGGCGCTGGACGAGGCCGGCGAGGCCGGGCCATCGTTCGTGGTGGTCACCGGGATCAAAGGCGCGGCCGAATCGTGCAGCGACAAGGTCTACACCCAGCGCCGCGACCTGCTGGAGGAGGCGCGCCGTCCGGTGGTGCTGGTGCCGGCCGCCAGCGATTGGAGCGATTGCAAGAATTCGGCCGGCCGCTCGGCTGCGCTCGAGCGCCTGAACCGGCTGCGCGAATTGTTCTTCGCCGATGCCGCCGCGCTGGGCACGCGCAAGATGCCGTTGACGCGGCTGTCGGCCAGCCCCAAGTTCCGCAGCTATGCCGAGAACGCGCACTGGCAAGTGGGCGACGTGCTGTACGCGACCATCAACCTGCCGGCCAATAACAACCACTACCGGCCGGAGGCGGGCCGCAACAGCGAGTATGAAGACCGGCTGGTGGCCAACCGGGTCTGGCTGAACCGCCTGTTCACGCTGGCCAAGCGCACCAAGCTCGCCGGGCTGGTGCTGTTTTCGGAAGGCGACGTCAAGGCGATCGGCGAGCCGACCGGCTTGCGCGCACTCATTGGACGCGGCGCCGGCAGCAAGGACGGCTTCGCCGAGCCGCGCCGCCAGATTGCGACGCTGGCGCAGAAATTCGGGGGCAAGGTGCTGCTGGTCGATAGCGCGGCGCCGGCCAATGGCGGCGAACCGGCGATCGAGTGGATGGGCAATCTGGGACACCTGAGCCTGGGCGCGGGCGCGGCGGAAGTGCGCGTAACGCCGGGAACGGCGGCGCTGTTCGCCCTGAAGAACGCGGCCGACGCCGACAAGGAAAAAGGCGCGCCTTCAAAAGACGCGCCCCGTTGATTTCCCCCGTCATTCCCGCGCAGGCGGGAACCCATGCCCCGCATGCATTCCCGCCTGCGCGGGAATGACGTGTTAGTGCACCGGGTGGCTGCGGAAGTGGTCGCCCTCGTCGCCGTCGTCCTCGTCGCCGTGATGGTGGCCGTGGGCGCCGTGCACGTGCTCGTGCGCGATCTCTTCATCGGTCGCGGCGCGCACGCCGGTCACCGACAGCTCGAAGCGCAAGGCCATGCCGGCCAGCGGGTGATTCCCGTCCAGCACCACCTTGTCGTCGGCGATATCGGTGACCGTGAAAATCATCGCTTCTTCATCCTCGCCGCCGCCGTCGGGCATGCCTTCGAACTGCATGCCCACTTCCAGCGGCTCGGGCAGGCGGTTGCGCGGCTCGACCTTGACCAGCGCCGGATCGTAATCGCCAAAGGCATCGTCGGGCTCGATCTGGATCACCGACGCGTAGCCAACTTCCTTGCCGTCGAGTTCTTCCTCAATCTTGGGCAGCGTGTTCTCGTAGCCGCCGTGCAGGTAGACCATGGGCTGACTGCCGTCTTCGATCAGATTATTCTGGGCGTCCGACAGCTTGTAGTTGACTGTTACCACCGTATTTTTGGCAATCTTCATAGTGCTTTCCTTTCATTGTGAGCAGCCAGATTATACCTCTCGCGCCGGTTTGCCTTGTCGCGAGCTGGTTATAATGGCGCATGAAAAAATTACCCCTCCTCGGCGATCTCACGCCCGCCCAGTTCTTGCGCGATTACTGGCACAAGAAGCCGCTGCTGATCCGCCAGGCCATCCCCGGCTTCAAGCCCCTGCTCGGTCTCGACGCGCTGGCCGCGCTGGCCGCCCGCAACGACATCGAATCGCGCCTGATCAGCCATGCGGATGGCGCGTGGGAGATGCAGCACGGCCCGCTGGCCGCGCTGCCCGCGCGCGAACAAAGGGAATGGACCATGCTGGTCCAGGGCGTGAACCTGGCCGACGCCAAGGCCGATGCGCTGCTGCGCCAGTTCCGCTTCATTCCCGACGCCCGCCTGGACGACCTGATGATCAGCTACGCCAGCGACGGCGGCGGGGTCGGCCCGCATTTCGATTCCTACGATGTGTTCCTGCTGCAGGCGCAGGGCAAGCGGCGCTGGCGCATCGGCGCCCAGAAAGACCTGGCGCTGGTCGAGGGCATGCCGCTCAAGATCCTGCGCGACTTCCGGCCGCAACAGGAGTTCGTGCTCGAAGCGGGCGACATGCTCTACCTGCCGCCCCACTACGCGCACGACGGCGTGGCCGAGGGCGAGTGCATGACCTATTCGATCGGCTTCCGCTCGCCCTCGTTCCAGGAGCTGGGCGAAGCCTTCCTGCAGTTCATGGCCGATTCGATCGACCTGCCGGGCCGCTACGCCGATCCGGAGCTCGAGCCCGCCAGGAACCCGGCCGAAATCCCGCGCCACATGCTGGCGGCCATCGCCGAGGAGATGAACAAGGTCCGCTTCACCGAGGAAGACGTCACCATCTTCCTCGGCGAGCACCTGTCCGAGCCGAAGCACAATGTGTTCTTCACCGGGCCGGCCAAGCCGCTGACCATGGGCCGCTTCGCCGAGGCCATCGCCCGGCGCGGGGTGGCGCTCTCGCTCAAGACCCAGATGCTGTATCGTGGCAAGCACGTGTTCATCAACGGCGAATCGTTCGCCGTGGGACGCGCCGACAAGCTGCTGCTCGACGCGCTGGCCAACCGGCGCGCGCTGGACGGCGCGGCGCTGGCCGGCGCGTCGGACGACGTGATGGAAGCGCTGTACACCTGGTACCAGGACGGATGGCTGGAACTCGCTTGAAAGGATGGCCCATGGACGAGCCGGAGAACGTAGCCGAGATTTACCGCTTCACGACCCACCTCGAATTCGAGGCGCGCTTCAGGGAATGCATCGCGCGCGCCCGGGCCACGCTGCAATTGTTCGATCCCGACTTCCGCGTGTTCCCGCTCGGGCTGTCGGATGTCGACGCGGCGCTGCGCCATTTCCTGGCCGGCGGCGGCAGCCTGCAATTGGCGATGCACCGGCCCGAGCACATCGAACGCAGTTATCCGCGCTTCCTGCGCCTGCTGCAGGATTACAGCCATCGGGTCGAATGCCGGGTCACCGGCAAGAACCTGCACCAGCTGACCGATTCCTTCTGCATCGGCGACCGGGTGCACATCGTGCGCCGCTTCCACAGCGACCACATGCGCGGCGAAGCGGCGTTCAACGCGCCGGCCGCCACCGAAATCAGCCTCGACCGTTTCGAGGCGATCTGGGCCGAATCGATGCCGGGTTTGCATGCGAGCACCACCGGTCTGTGAGTGCTGCGCACCGAATTTTGTAAGGGAACTACAGGCTCGGCACGTTGCATATTAAGCTGAAAACATTTTGTTACAAAGCGAACGTTGTTATATCACAAAATACTTCCTAAATGGCATCTTTCTCCTATTGCGAATCATTAAATTTAGCTATAATATCCGGCTAGGAAGTTTCCGTTGTCTGTCATGCGCCATTACAGGTACGAAAGCCTACGAGAATTCCCTAACGAGCGATAATTACCGGTAATTATTCATCGCAACAACGTAGTTCTTACTTTTGAATTAATTAAGGAAAACCCATGAAAAAATCTTTGCTGATCATCTCCCTGTTGGCTGTTGCTTTGGCTGCTTGCAGCAAAAAAGAAGACGCTCCTGTTGTTGCTCCTGCACCAGTAGTTGAAGCCGCTCCAGCGCCAGCAGCTGCTCCAGCCCCTGCACCAGCTGACGCTGCTGCCGCTGCTGCATCGACCGCCGCTTCGGCTGCTTCCGACGCTGCTGCTGCCGCTACGACCGCTGCTTCGGCCGCTTCGACTGCTGCTTCGGCTGCTTCGGCTGCCGCTTCGGCCGCAAAGCACTAATCAGCTCGTTAAAAAACCGGCCTTCGGGCCGGTTTTTTTGCGCCTGGATTTTTGTACCGGTAATAAAAAAGCCGGCCTCTCGCGAGGCCGGCTTTTTTGATGTGCGCCGCGGCACTTATTTCAATTCGTCGCTCAAGAGCTTGAGAATCTTGACGCCGGTGGTGCCGGTTTCCGCCTTGCCGTCGTTGGTCTGGACCGTCACCTGGCTGCTGGTGGTGCCGGCCGGGTTCTTGACGTTGACGCGATAGCGCTGGGCTTCCTTGGCCTTGTCGGTCGACTCGCCGAAGCTCAGCAGCTTGCTGAGGAAGCCCTCTTTCTTGGCCGCGTCCGCATCGACATAGCGCACGAAGTAGATGCCCTGCACGCGGTCGCGGTCTTCCACCGTGAAGCCGACGCGGTCGAGCGCCAGGCCGACCCGGCGCCAGGCGCGGTCGAAGCCTTCATCCACTTCCACGTAGTCGCCGTTCGGCGAGCTGACCAGCTTGGCGTGCTGCGCCGCCAGCGGCGCGTTGGCCACTTGCGTGGTCGCCGTCTTGGTGTCGGGCGCGCCGGTCAGCTTGGCCATCAGCTTGCTCAGGAACTGGGCTTCGAGGCCGGGATCGTTGGGACGCACGGTCCAGGTGGTGCTGTCCTTTTGCGGGCCGACCAGGACCTCTTCCGCGCCGCGGTGGCTGATGTAGATCTCGGTGCTGCCGTCCGGCGCGCGCTCGAGGCGGGTGCGGAACTTGTCGCGCTCGCCGGTCGAGTAGGCCGAGTCGAACACCTTGCCCAGCGTGCTGCGGATGAAGTCCTGCGGGATCTTGGAGCGGTTCTCGGCCCAGTCGGTCTCCATGGTGCCGGTGGTGGCCGACTCGCTGATGATGGTGAAGCCCGCATCGTGCCAGAACTCCTGCAACTGCGGCCACAGCTGCTCGGGGGTCTGCTTGACCACCAGCCAGCGCTGGTTGCCGGCGCGCTCGACCCGCACCGCAGGGGTGCCCGGCACGCCGATCGTCTCGCCGGAAGCGGTGACCGGGGCGTTGCCCTTCTGCTGCTGGTAGCCGGAGGCGGTGGCCACGCCGCGGCCTTCGGGGATGCTGTAGCGGTTATCTTTCTGCAACTGGGTCAGGTCGGGCGGCACGTCGAGCGGCGCGGCCTTCTTGGCGGCCCGGTAGTCGAGCTTGTCGGATTCCATCACCGAGCTGAGCATGCCGCAGCCGCTCAGGCTGACCATGAGCGCGGATACGACCAGGCCACGGGTCGCGGCAGGGGTGGGGGCCAAGGTAATTGTCTTGCGAAGAGTCATGTCGTAAGGAGCGAAGAGACAGCTGGTGTCGAGAAAGATCCGGAACCCTCGCGGGTTCAGGGCTGTGGTAGCACGCCTGCTTCGCGCAAGGCGTTGCGGACGGTGTCGTGGAAGTCGGCCGCGAGCGGCACCAGCGGCAGGCGCAGGCCGGCCGGCATCAAGCCCATCTCCGCCATGGCCCACTTGACCGGGACGGGGTTGGGTTCGACGAACAATTTGGCATGCAACGGGATCACCCGGTTGTTGATCGCGATGGCCTTGGCGGTGTCGCCGGCCATCGCCGCCATGCACAGCTCGTGCATCGCGCGCGGCGCCACGTTGGCGGTCACCGAGATATTGCCGGCGCCGCCGCAAAACATCAGCGCCATCGCGGTCGGATCGTCGCCCGAATACACGGCGAAGGACTTGGGCGCCAGGCGCAGCAGCTCGGTGCCGCGGCCGATGTTGCCGGTCGCGTCTTTGACGCCCACGATATTCGGGATCTTCGCCAGGCGCAGGATGGTCTCGTTCGACATGTCGGCCACGGTGCGGCCCGGCACGTTGTACAGGATGATGGGCAGGTCCACCGCTTCGGCGATGGTCTTGAAGTGCTGGTACATGCCCTCTTGCGTCGGGCGGTTATAGTAGGGCACCACCAGCAGGGCGGCATCGGCGCCGACGTCCTTGGCATAGCGGGTCAGCACGATGGTCTCGGCG
>DASRXO010000823.1:0-2591 GCA_035654095.1 Telluria sp. | reverse complement strand
TCACGCCCGATGGCGTCTGCCCCAGCCGTTCGGCCGCGGCCGAAAACGAGCCGGTATCGATCACCGTGGCGAAGGCAATCAGCGCATCGACATGCAGCATTCGTGACTCCGAATCAAAAGTCTATTGTACGGCAGGGGATTTTTCTTTGCGGACGACGCCCGCACACTGCCAGGCATCGCACACCCCATCCACCGCATCAGCAGGAGAATCGCATGCCACTCGCACTTTGGGCGCTGACACTCAGTGCTTTCGCCATCGGGACCACCGAATTCGTCATCGTCGGCCTGATCCCCACCATCGCCTCCAGCCTCGGCGTGTCGGTGCCCTCGGCCGGCCTGCTGGTCAGCCTGTACGCGCTCGGCGTCGCCGTCGGCGCACCAGTGCTGACCGCCCTCACCGGCCGCGTGCCGCGCAAGCGGCTACTGCTTGCGTTGATGGCCCTGTTCACCATCGGGAACCTGCTGGCGTGGATGGCGCCGGGCTATGGCACGCTGATGGCCGCGCGGGTCCTGACCGGGCTCGCGCACGGCGTCTTCTTTTCGATCGGCTCCACCATCGCCACCAGCCTGGTGCCGAAGGAGAAAGCCGCCAGCGCGATCGCGCTGATGTTCACCGGCCTGACCGTGGCGTTGGTCACCGGCGTACCGCTCGGGACCTGGATCGGCCAGAGCTTCGGCTGGCAATCGACCTTCCTGGCCGTGTCGCTGCTGGGCGCGATCGCGGTGGCCGGCAGCTGGATCCTGGTGCCGCACGATATCGCGGGCGCCAAACCGGCCGGCCTGATGACGCAGCTCGCCGTGCTGAAGAAGCCGCGCCTGCTGCTGGTCTACGCCATCACCACGCTCGGTTACGGCGGCAGCTTCATCGCCTTCACCTACCTCGCACCCATCCTGCAGCAAGTGTCCGGCTTCTCGGCGTCGAGCGTCGGCCTGGTGATGCTGGTGTACGGCGTGTCGGTCACGATCGGGAATATCTGGGGCGGCAAGCTGGCCGACCGCAAGGGCCCGATCCGCGCGCTGCAAATCGTGTTTGGCTTGCTCGCCGCGGTGCTGCTGGTCCTGACCTTTACCGCGCCGCACGCATGGCTGGTGCTGGCCACCGTGCTGGCCTGGGGCGCGGTCGCCTTCGGCAACGTGCCTGGCCTGCAGGTGTATGTGGTACAGCGCGCCGAGCGCGACGCGCCGCGGGCGGTGGACGTGGCCTCGGGCCTGAACATCGCGGCCTTCAACGTCGGCATCGCGCTCGGCGCGGCCGGCGGCGGTTTGAT
The DNA here is from genome assembly GCA_035654095.1 of Telluria sp. Lineage (GTDB taxonomy): Bacteria > Pseudomonadota > Gammaproteobacteria > Burkholderiales > Burkholderiaceae_D > Telluria_A. Next base: position 1,323 of record DASRXO010000823.1, on the reverse strand, counting down.
CGTCACCCATCTTGGACTGATGGCGACGCCATGGGTGGGCGCGCTGGTGGTGGTCGGCGCGCTCGGCCTCACCACCCTGGCCGGCTGGCTGGACCGACGCGACGGCATCCCGCACGTCGTCCACCACAGCTCAGGCACGCTCGCCGCGCACTGACCGGCGCTACGCGTCGAGCTCGGGATAGTGGCGGAAGATGCCTTCCTGATTGAACGGGATGCGGCGCCGGGATGCCAGGTAGGCCGCGATATGCGGGCGCAGCGCGACCCGGTCGTGCAGCTCCACCAGGCCGGGATAGCCCGGTTCGATGCGCGCCATCGCCTTCGGGAAGGCGTAGCGCAAGCCTTCGATCAGCTGGAACATCGACAGGTCCACGTAGGTCAGCCGGCTGCCGGACAGGAAGCCGCCGCGCCGCGCGGGCTCGCGCAACACGCGCTCGAAGTAGTCGAAAAACTTGGGGATGCGGTGCGCGATGAAGTCGGCGGCGCGCCGCCTCGCTTCCTTTTTCTGGTCTTCGTAGTACAGCGAGGGCGCCACCGGATGATGGCTGTCATGCACCTCGTTGACCAGGTCGGCGATGGTCAGCTGCAGCTGGTGGGTCCACAAGCGGCCCGCCTCGGCGCGCGGCGCCAGGCCGTGGCGCGCGCCGAGGAACAGCAGGATGTTGGCGGTCTGCCCGATCGTCAGCGCGCCGGCCTTGAGGAAAGGCGGCGCGAACGAGGGATGGCCGGGCGCGTCGAGCAGCGCGAGCATGGCCCGCATGCCCTGCTTCTCGCGCGCCACGTCGACGTAGGCGGCGCCCGCTTCCTCCAGCGCCAGCCGGACAAATTCGCCGCGGCCCTGGATCGTCGGCCAGTAATACAGTGCGTAGGGAGCATCCATGCGCTACTCCCGCCAGGCCGCCGCGGCGACGTCGGGGACCGGCAGGTCCATGTGCTTGAGCTTCATGATGTCACCTCGCCGTTGCGTCGGCCGACAGCGCCGGCCCGGCGTACTTCATCAGCAGGCCCTTGGGACCGACCGCCCAGCCCACCGTCGGCGTCGCGAAGCCGACGGTGTTCATCGGGATGCGATCGAGCGCGGTCCAGCGCTTGCCGCCGTCCACAGAATACCCCGAACCGGCGAGACCCGCCGCCACGTAGCTGCGCGGCGCACCGGGCACCGGCACCACCACCGACATGTAGCCGCTGGGCGTGACCGCGGCCGGCGTCCAGGTGGCACCGCCGTCTTCGGAGCGCGCGCCATTGAGGCTTGCCAGCGCCGGCTCCTTGTAGTCGCCGCCGACCACCATGCCTTCGCGCGGGTTCGGGAAGGCCACCGAGAACGCG
>DASRXO010000822.1:0-6317 GCA_035654095.1 Telluria sp. | reverse complement strand
CGCTGGCGCGACAGGGTCCAGTCCGGACGGTTGGCGATCATGCCTTGCAGGCGCGCCTGGCCCCAGTCCGGGAAGAATTGGGTGGCGGCGATGCCGGCCAGCGCGGTCTCGCGCAGGGTCGCCCCGCCGTCCTTCGGCGTGAGGTCCATCCCGGCGAACCACTGCGAGGTGGCGCGGTAGATGATCGGCGTCTTGTGGCGCCAGCAGTGCATATAGCTGTGGTCGAACATCTTCAGTTCGAACAGCGCGCCCGCTTCGGTCAGCGCGGCGCAGATCGGCTTCGAGGCTTCCCAGATGGTCAGGCCGCCGAACAGCGGCAGGGTCGACACGAATTGACCGTCGCCCAGCACCGGCTTGAGGATGTCGTCGTCCTTCATGCCGTGCGCCTTGCAGGAGATGAAGTCGTCGATGCCGTAGGCCGGCGCCGAATGGACCACGCCGGTGCCGCTCTCGGTGGTCACGTAGTCGGCCAGGTACATCGGCGACAGGCGGTCGTAGAAGGCGTCGCGCGCGTGCAGCGGATGCTTGAAGCGGATGCCGCCCAGCGCTGCGCCGAGGCAGGTCGCGATGACCGTGCCTTCGAGCTTGTAGCGCTGCAGGCAGGCCAGGGCCAGGTCGGCCGCGAGGATCAGCAGCAGCGGCTTGCCGTCGCGCGCCGTTTGCACCAGCGCGTAGCTCACTTCCGGATGGACGTTCAGGGCCTGGTTGGACGGGATGGTCCAGGGCGTGGTGGTCCAGATCACGACGAAGCCGTCGCCGGCCGGCAGCGCGGGCAGGCCGAAGGCGGCGGCCACCTTGGCCGGCTCGGCGAACGGGAAGCCGACGTCGATCGCCGGGTCGCGCTTGTCCTGGTATTCGACTTCGGCTTCGGCCAGCGCCGAGCCGCAATCGAAGCACCAGTTGACCGGCTTCAGGCCGCGGTAGACGTAGCCCTTCTCGAGCATGGTGCCGAGCGCGCGCAGCTCGTCGGCCTCGTTCCCGAACGCCATCGTGAGGTAGGGGTTGTCCCATTCGCCGAGCACGCCGAGGCGGATGAAGTCCTTCTTCTGGCGCTCGACCTGCTCGAGCGCGTAGGCGCGCGCCTTGGTCAGCACCTCGGCGGTCGGCAGGTTCTTGCCGTACTGTTTTTCGATCTGGATTTCGATCGGCATGCCGTGGCAATCCCAGCCCGGCACATAGGGCGCGTCGAAGCCGGCCATGGTGCGCGCCTTGACGATCATGTCCTTGAGGATCTTGTTGACCGCGTGGCCGAGGTGGATGTCGCCGTTCGCGTACGGCGGGCCGTCGTGCAGCACGAAGCGCGGGCGGCCGGCCGAGGCCTTGCGCACGCGTTCGTAAATCTTCTTGTCCTGCCATTGCTTGACCCAGCCCGGCTCGCGCTTGGCGAGGTCGCCGCGCATCGGGAACGGGGTGTCGGTCATGTTGACCGGGTATTTGCTGTCGGCTTTCTTGGGCGCTGCAGGTTTGCTGGTATCGGACATATTCTTCTTCAAAGAGGTGTATCTGGGGTTCGGGCGATGGCGCGCGGCGGCGCGGCCGGGGACGTGGCCGGCCTCAAATTCGGTCGGTCGCGGTGAGCGCCCCGGTGCGCCGCGCGAAGTAGTCGCGCGCCTGGTCCGCGTCGCGCGTGATGGCCGCGCTCAGGCTGGCGAGGTCGCCGTATTTTTCTTCGTCGCGGATTTTTTCGAGGAACTCGACGCGCACCAGTGTGCCGTAGCAGGATCGGGCGAAGTCGAACAGGTGCACTTCGAGCAGCATGCGGCCGCTATCGTCGACCGTTGGGCGCACGCCGAGGCTGGCCACGGCCGGCAGCGGGGCGGGGCCGAGGCCGTGCACCTGCACCACGAAGATGCCGGCCAGCGCCGGGCGGTGCGCGATCCGCAGGTTGAGGGTCGGGAAGCCCAGCGTGCGGCCCAGCTTGCGGCCGTGGATCACATGGCCCGAGATCGCGTAGCCGTGGCCGAGCAGTTGCTTGGCCTGGGCGAAGTCGCCGGCCGCCAGCGCCGCGCGCACCGCGGACGAGGAGATGCGCTGGGCGCCATGCATCACGGTCGGCAAGGTCTCGACCTGGAAGCCGAGGCGGCGTCCGGCGTCGACCAGCATCGCCACATTGCCGGCGCGCTTGGCGCCGTAGCAGAAGTCGTCGCCCACCATCAGCCATTTGACGTGCAGGCCCTGGACCAGCACGCGCTCGGTGAATTCGTCCGGCGTCATGGCGGCGAAATGGGCGTTGAAGTGTTCGACGATCACGCGGTCGATGCCGGCGCGCTCCAGCGATTCGAGCTTGTCGCGCAGGTTGGCGATGCGGCTGGGCGCCTTCGCCGGGTCGCCGGCGCGCTGGGCGAAGAATTCGCGCGGATGCGGCTCGAAGGTCATCACGGCCGCCTCCAGCCCGAGTGCGGACGCGGCGCCGCCCACGCGCGCCAACAATGCCTGGTGGCCGCGGTGGACACCGTCAAAGTTGCCGATCGTAAGTGCGCAGGGTGCACGCGCCCTGTCGTTGGGAAGTCCGCGAAATACCTTCATGGGTGGTGAGTCGAAATACCGGTACGAAATAGTAGATTATACGGCCTGAAAGCAAAAAAGCGCTGCCTGCGGGTGCAGGCAGCGCTTTTGGCGCCAGGGCAGGGAAACGATCAGGCCATCGGATGGTTGATCGCCATGATCCAGTAGCGCGCCAGCTCGGCCGCGCCTTCGTTGCCGCCGACCGATTTCAGGGTCGCAATGGCTTGCTGCTTCTTGCCGGCCGCCGCATAGGCCTGGCCCAGGTGCAGCTTGGCGTCTTCCGGATTTTTCAGGCCGCCGGATTTGATCGCCGTTTCCATCATCTTCAGGCCCTTGTCGGCCTGGCCGGCTTGCACCAGGCCGTAGCCGAGCGCCACCAGGCCGTCGTTGTCCTTGGCCTTGTCGAGCGCGGCTTCGGTCACGGCGAGGTTCTTGTTGTCGTCGGCCAGGGTCTTCTCGGCCAGGTCCTTCAGGCGCTGGTGGCGCGCCGCTTCCGCGCCCACGCCCAGCACGCCCGACTTGTAGCCCTTGTCGATCACCTTGACCGCCTCGGCCGGGGCTTTCGCCTGCAGCACCAGCTGGATCATCTCGACGTATTCGCTCGGCTTCTTGATCAGGTTGTTGGCCAGCTTCAGACGGTAGACGTCGACCGCCAGGCGGTTCGAGAAGTTCGGCTTGCCCGACACGCGGTTCAGCAGGTCGGTCCAGTAGCTGGTCTTCGGATAATTGGCGGCCAGCTTTTCGATGGTCGCCACGTAGCCGGCCTTGTCGCCGCTGCGGTTCTGCAAGTTGGCCATCATTTGCAGCTGCTCTTCGGACGGCGTGCGCCCGGCTTTTTCGTCGCTGCGCAAGTCGACCGAGAGGGCCTTCTGCGCTTCGGCGTAATTACCCATCGAGTAATAGTTCTGGATCAGGTAAGCGCGCAGCTTCGGATCGTCGTGGTCCTTGAGCGCGCGGTTGATCGCGGCATTGGCCTTGCCGAAGTCGTGGGCGCGCATGTACAGGCCGATCAGGCCTTCGGAGAACTTGGCGCTTTCCTGCGGCGACAATTTGCCCGAGGCGATCAGCGTCTCGAAGGCCTTGGCGGCGGCTTCGTTGTCGCCGGCGGCCGAGGCGGCGGCGGCGCGCACGCGTTCGATCAGGTAGGTCTCGTTGGCGGTCTTGCCGCCGACACTGTCCGCCTCGCGCAATTTGGCGAGGGCTTCTTTGTTCTTACCCTGCTTCATCAGCGCTTGCGCTGCCTGCAGCGGGTTACCGATTTCCGCGCGCACGGTTTCAGCTGCGTAGGCGGAGGACAGGCCGAGAACCGGGGTGGCTGCGGTGAAGCCGAGTGCGGCCATGACGAGGCCGAAGTGTGCGAGACGGAACTTGCTCATTATGGAGAATTCTTTCTTTCAAAAAGAGACACGGCAGGGAGTACCTGCCGTGTTCGTCACACTAAAGTGCTTACTGGAACTGCTCGTTACCGACCATGCCGATCTTGGTCACGCCAAGACGCTGGGCCGATGCCATCACGCCAGCCACATACTTGTACGACACCAGCTTGTTCGGCCGCAAATGCACTTCCGGCTGGTCAGCCTGGGATGCCACGGCCGACAGCTTGGCTTCCAGCGTCGCGCGGTCCGGAATCTGCTGGTTGTCCCACAGGATGGTGCCGTCGAAGTCCACATCGATGGTGATGACGACAGGTTCCGTGGTCGGTGGCGGTGGATTGCCGACCGGCATATTCAGATTGACCGAGTGATTCTGCTTCGGAATCGTGATAATCAACATGATGATCAAGACCAACATCACGTCGATCAGAGGTGTCATGTTCATTTCCATCATGGGTTCCGGATCAGCGTTTTTCGCTCCCGCACCCGAACCGACATTCATACTCATGGTGTTTCCTTTTCAAATGTTGGGATTGCCAACACGGCGCCGGGCGTTGCTGCTACCCGGCGGCCGCGAGCAGGGCGCTTAACCCTTGTCAGGCGGTTCCGTAATGAATCCGACCTTCTGAACCCCAGCACGCTGCGCCGTGTAGATCACCTTGCCGATGAACTCGTAGCGCGTTTCCTGGTCGCCGCGCACGTGTACTTCAGGCTGAGGCAGTTTCACCGACTCTTTTTTCAGGAACTCGAACAACTCGTTCGTGTCCGCAAGCTTCTTCTGGTTCCAGTACATATCGCCGTCTTTGTTGACCACGATATTCACGTCTTCCGGCTTGGTCTTGGCAGCCTGGTTGGTCTCGATCGGCAGCTGAATCTTTTGCAGCTTCAAGACCACCGGGCTGGTAATCAGGAAGATAATCAGCAGAACCAACATGATGTCGACGAGCGGCGTCGTGTTGATTTCTGACATGACGGTATCTTCATCTCCGCTATCGGAGCCGACACTCATCGACATGATTTATCCAATCTTCTTAGCGCCGGCGGCACGGCCGGCTTCCGAGGTCGACATCGCGCCCGAGATCAGCACCGAGTGCACGTCGGCCGAGAACGAACGCACATCTTCCATGGCCGACTTGTTGCGACGCACCAGCCAGTTGTAACCGAGCACCGCAGGCACCGCGACGAACAGACCGAAAGCGGTCATGATCAGCGCTTCACCGACTGGACCTGCGACCTTGTCGATCGACGCGTTACCGGTCATGCCGATGTTGGTCAGCGCGCCGTAGATACCCCACACCGTACCGAACAGACCGATAAACGGTGCGGTCGAACCGACGGTGGCCAGGAACGACAGGCCGTCTTGCAGACGCGACTGGACTTTTTCAACCGCGCGGGCGATCGACATCGTGACCCAGGTCGACAGGTCGATCTGCTCGAGCAGGGCGCCGTCGTGGTGCTGGGTCGCCTTGGTGCCGGTCTCGGCGATGAAGCGGAATGGGCTGCCTTCTTTCAGCGAGGCCGAACCGGCGGCGATCGAGGAAGCTTTCCAGAACTTGGCCGAGGTCTCTTTCGACTGCTTGAAAATCTTCATCTGGTCGATCAGCTTGGTGATGATGATGTACCACGAACCCATCGACATCAGCGACAGGATCACCAGCGTCGCGCGCGGCACGAAACCACCGGCCCAGACCGCTTCGATACCGAACGGGTTCGAGACCTCTTCCTTGCCGGCTGGAGCGGCGGCGGCTGGAGCAGCAGCGGCGTCGGCCGCTGGTGCGCTGGCCGCTGGCGCCGCGGTCGCTGCCGCGGAGGCGGGAGCGTCGGCGAAAGCTGGTGCCGAGACCAGCGCTGCTGCTGCCGTAACCGAGAACAGGACAGCCGCCAGGACAGCGGACAAACGGGTATTCTTAAACATGCTTCCTCCAAATTTATAAAATAATCAGTTCGCTGAACATAATGACAACGAAAATCACAGTATGAGACGGTGCTACTGCCTCGGCTTTATTCCAGCGTCCAGACGTATTGCATTTGCATCCACGCTTGTTCCGGCTTGCCGTCGTTCATGCCTGGCTTGAACCGGCACTTACTGATGCCGTTCTGCGCAGCCTTGTCCAGATCCCTGAAGCCGCTCGACTTGACGATCTTGGAGTCGGCAACCCGGCCGTCGACCCCGATCAGGAAGGAGAGGGTCACGGTACCGGTTTCTTCATTGCGCAGCGAAGCTTTCGGCCACTCCGGTTTTGCGCAAGTATTGAAGTCTGCCACTGCGGGAATGCGCACTGGGTTCGGGTTCGCAGCCGCTGTGACGGGAGCTTGCGGACGCGCCAGTTCGTTGCTTGCCGGTTTCACGCTGGTCGTGTTGGCGATCGCGTTCTGGACCGGCGGCGGCTGCTGCACATTCACCTCGACTGGCGGGATGAATGGCGGCGGTGGGGCCTT
>DASRXO010000821.1:0-4334 GCA_035654095.1 Telluria sp. | reverse complement strand
CCCGCCACCGGGCTCGGGTTGGCGAAGCGGTGCACCGCCTCCCAGCCGATCGCGCCGCAGGCCATCATCAGCAGCAGGGCATTGAGCAGGGCGGCCAGGATCGACGAGCTGCGCAGGCCGTAGGTATAGCGCTGGTCGGGCGCCTTGCGGGTCAGCATGCCCGCACCCCAGGCCAACGCCAGGCCCAGCACATCGGACAGGTTGTGGCCGGCGTCGGCCATCAGCGCGGTCGAGTTGGCGACGAAGCCGTAGCCGAATTCGATCGCCACGAACACCGTGTTGAGGGCGATCGCCAGCGCGAACGCGCGGCTGTTCGGATCGCCGTGATGGTGATGATGGCCGTGGTCATGGGCGTGGTGCGAGTGGTCGTGATTCATACATCCAGTCCGTTAGCGGGTTCGGCAATGTGTTCCAGCATGTCGCGCAGCACGCCGCTGATGTGGGCATCGGCGGTCGAGTAAAACACCTGCTTGCCCTGGCGCTCGGCCTTGACGATGCGGGCGGCGCGCAGCAGGCGCAGGTGGTGGCTCACGAGCGAACTGCTCAGGTCCAGGCCGCCCGCGATCTCGCCGACCGCGGTCGGCTGGTCGAGGCAGGCCAGCACGATGCGCAGGCGGGTCGGATCGCCCAGCAGGTGAAACAAGTCGGCAAGCTGGGCGATCGACTGGTCGACATCGGCGAGATTAGTCATATTCAACGTGTGAAGAACTGTTCACATGTTAAGCCAGATTTCGGCGCAGGTCAATTCCTGCCGCCGCCGCGCCCGGCCTTAACGCGGTTTGCCGTCGGCGTCGCGCCACTCGATCGGACCCAGTTTCAGCTGTTCCAGCTGCGGCGCGATCTTGGCCCTGTCGCCCACGCCCACCACGATCAGCCGCTCCGGCGCCAGGTATTTTTGCGCCGCCGCCTGCACTTGCGCGCCGTTCACCGCGGCGAATTGCGCCGGTAGCCTGGCGTAGTAATCCAGCGGCAGGCCGTAGATGAAGGTGTTCGCGAGACTCGCGCCGACGCTCTTGTTGGTGTCGAACAGGCCGGGCAGCGACAGCACCTGCGAATCGCGCGCGTTGGCCAGTTCGGCCGCGGTCATCGGCCGCTCGCGCATGCCGCGCACCTCCTTGAAGATCTCGACCACCGACGGTCCCGTCACGTCGGTGCGCACGCTGCCGACGATCGCGAACGGCCCCGGCGTGCGGTGATACTGGAACTGCGAAAACACGCCGTAGCTGTAGCCTTTCTCCTCGCGCAGGTTGTTGTTGATCCGGCTCGAGAACAGCCCGCCCAGCGCCGCGTTCATCACCTGCAGCGCCGGATAGTCGGGCGTCTTGCGGTCGGCCGCGAGCGCGGTCACGCGCAGCGCGGTCTGCGGCGCGTCGGGCTTATCCACCAGCACCAGCCGCGCCGGCGTGGTCTGCGGCGCATTGCTGGCCGCCGGCGCGGCCTCGCCGCCTTTCCATGCGCCGAAGCGCGCTTCGGCCAGCGCCTTGAGTTCCTCGCGCGTGATGTCGCCCGCGACCACCAGCGCCGCATTGTTCGGCAGGTAGTGGCGCTGCCAGAACGCTTGCAGCTCGGCGCGCGTAGTGTCCTTGATCGCCGGCTCGGTCCCCAGTTCGCTGTAGCCGAAGGGATGGCGCGCACCGTACAGGGCCGCGGCCGCCGCGACGTTCGCCACCGCGGCCGGATTCTCGCGCTGCTGGCTCAATTCGCCGAGCCGGCTGGCGCGCTGGCGCTCCACTTCGGCCTCGGGGAAGGAGGGATGCTGGGCGACGTCGGCCAGCACCTCGAGCGCCTTGGCGAAATTCGACTTCAGCGACAGCAGCGACACGCGCGAGGCGTCGCCCGAACTGCCGGTGGCGAGGAAGGCGCCGAGCTGCGCGATCTCGTCGGCGATCTGTGGTGCGCTGCGGCTGGTCGTGCCTTCTTCCAGCATGTGCGCGGTGAAGCCGGCCATGCCGGGCTGCTCGATCGGATTCGCATCCGAGCCGCTGCGCACCACCAGTTCCGCGGCCACCAGCGGCAGCGCCGGGTTGTAGTTGTGGATCACGGTCAGGCCGTTGGCCAGCGTGAAGGCCTCGCCCTGCGGCAGCGCCGGCTTGGGCGCTGGTCCGGCTTTCGGGATGCGCCTGCGCCAGGCTTCGTCGCGGTTGACGGCGACGGCCGGCTCCGGCTTGGCCTTGCTCGGCGCAGGCGTCGGCACCTCGGGGCCCAGGTCGGGCGTGCCGGGCACCGCGGTCACCACCGCGCGCGCGTTGTTGCGCAGCTGTTGGGCCACCACCCGCTGCACGTCGGCCGCGCTCACGCGCCGGTAGCGTTCGAGGTCCTTGCCGAGGTAGCCGGGGTCGCCGGTGTACTGGTTGTACTGGTTCAGCGTGTTGGCCAGGCCCGCGCCGCCGAGCTTCTCGATCCCGGTCAGCATCGCGGTCTCGATCGTGTTGCGCGCGCGTTCGACTTCCTTCTCGGTGGGGCCGCTGGTGCGCAGCGCCTGCAGTTCGGCGTCCACCGCGGCTTCGATCTCCTGCGCGTTGTGGCCGGGGCGCGCGGTCACGTCGATCACGAACATCGAGGTCAGCGCGTTCGATCCCTGCGAGGCGTTGACCTCTTGCGCGATCTGCTTGTCGTACACCAGCGTCTTGTACAGCCGGCTCGATTTGCCGCCCGCGAGGATCTGGCCGGCGATCGCCAGTTCGGCGTCGCCCGGCTTGAACGCGGGCGGCGTCAGCCAGCCCATGAACACGCGCGGCAGCTCGACGCGGTCGGCCACCACCTGCCGCCGTTCGCTGGTGATCGGCGGCGTCACCACCGCCGGCTTGGCCACCGCCGGCCCGCGCTTGAAGCTGCCGAAGTACTTGGCGACCAGCGCACGCACCTTGGTCTTGTCGATGTCGCCGGCGATCACCAGGCTGGCGTTGTTCGGGCTGTAGTAGCGCTTGAAGAAGTCGCGGATATGATCCAGCTTGGCGTTCTGGATGTCGGCATGGGAGCCCATGACCACCGCGTAATAGGGATGGTTCTTGGGCAGCATCTGGTGGTACAGCGCTTCCTCGACGATGCCGTAGGGGCGGTTCTCGATGCTCTGGCGCCGCTCGTTGCGCACCACGTCCTGCTGGTTGCTCAGCGCGGTCTGGTCCAGCACGTCGAGCAGGTAACCCATACGATCGGCGTGCACCCACAGCGCCAGTTCGAGCTGGTTGGACGGCACCGTGTCGAAGTAGTTGGTGCGGTCGAAATCGGTGCTGCCGTTCGAATCGGTGGCGCCGGCGCCTTCCAGCAGCTTGTCGGCCAGCCCGCGCGGCACGTGCCTGGTGGCGGCGAACATCATGTGTTCGAACAGGTGGGCGAAGCCGGTCAGGCCGGGCGCCTCGTTGGCCGGCCCCACGTGGTACCAGATGTTGACCGCCACCACCGGCAGCTTGTGGTTCTCGACCAGGATCACTTCGAGGCCGTTGGGCAGGGTGGTCTTGTCGTAGGCGATGTGCGGCACGCCGGCGGTCGGCGGCGGCTCCGCTGCGAAGGCCGGCACGGCGCCGGCCAGGGAAGCGATCAGGGCTAGCAGCGGAAGGGTTGTCATGCGGCGCTCCGGTTAGGGTTTTTGCATCTCGGCCTGGATGGTGTTACGGGTCTTCTGGTCCAGCTTCTGGACGATCTTCGACAGCTTCTCGCCGTTGCGGATGGCGGCGCCCTGTTCGGGCGTGAGCTCGCTGGCCTGCACGACAGGCGCGGGCGCCGGCGCCGGCTTGAACAACAGTGCCTGGCCGAACAGCACCAGCAGCGCGCCCAGCACCGCGGCGGCGCCGGCGATGCCCATCATGCGCAGTTCGGCGCGGCTCGGACCCGTGCCGGCCGTGGTAGCCGACGGCGCGGGCTTCAGCAGCGCCGGGCGTTCGGCGGCGGCCGTGGCGCCGTAGCGGCAGGTGCTGCCGCCGTCCTGCAGCGCCTGCGCCTGTTCGGCCAGTTCGCGCGTGGCGTCGTCGAGCAGGGCGACATGGCGTTCGACCGCCTCGGCCAGCACCGCCTCGTTGAGCGCCACCAGCGCGAACACGGGATCGTCGACGTCGATCTTGACGCCGGTTTTTTCAAATACCAGGGTGCGCAGTTTTTGCTGGTCCATGGCCGCTTACCACTCGACTTTGTCGAGTTGTTCGAACAGATCGCGGAACACGACCTTGATGCGCTGCTTTTCCATCAGGTTGAATTTGTCGCTCTCGCGCACCTCCCCGGCCGTCATGCGCGCGATGTTCATCTTCTTGATGTCGGCGCCGAAGGTGTCGGCGTTGCGCTGGCCGAGCACGACCCGGCCGCACACCCGGTTGGCGTTGTCGGCGTAGGTCTGCGATTCG
>DASRXO010000820.1:0-3253 GCA_035654095.1 Telluria sp. | reverse complement strand
TCGGCGGCCTTGCGGTACAGCGCCGCGGCCTGGACCGGATCCTGCGGCACGCCGCGGCCGCTTGCGTAGAACACGCCGAGGTTGTTCTGTGCGTAGCGGTCGCCGTGGTCGGCGGCCTTGCGGTACCAGCTGGCGGCTTCCACGTCGCTGGGCGGCACGCCCTGGCCTTTTTCGTACATGGTGCCGATATCGTTCTCGGCTTTCGCGCTGCCTTGGTCGGCGGCCTTGCGGAACCAGGCCATGGCCAGTGCGTCGTCGCGCGGTGCGCCGCGGCCGGTCAGGTAGGCGAAGCCCAGCTTCCACTGCGATTCGACGTCGCCCTGCGCGGCCGCCCGCAGCAGCGCCTGCGATGGCTGGGCGGCGCGTGCGGTGGGCGGGTCGAGGGTCCACATGTACTGCATCTGCATCCAGGCCTGCGAAGGCTGGCCGTCGACCCTGGCGGGCTTGAAGGTGCAGCGCCGGATGCCGGCCAGCGCGGCCTGGTCGAGCAGGAGATAGCCGCTCGACTTGCGTACCTCGGCATTGAGGACCGCGCCATCGGGACCGATCAGGAAGCCCAGCGTGACGGTGCCCTGCTGCTCCTTGCGCAGCGCCTCCTTCGGCCATTCGGGCTTGGCACAGCTATTGAAATCCGCGACCGCCGGGCTCTGCTGCACAGCGGCCTGGGCCGACGCCGCGACGCAGGCGGCGAGGAAGGCAAATTGAAGCGATCGTTTCATGCGGATTCCGGGACCAGATTAATAAAACGCCCATATTGAGGCTTTTATCACAACCCGGCAAGCCCTGGGGTCACATCTGACATTCGGACATTTCGTTTCGAAAATGTCCGAATGTCAGATGTGACCCCAGGCCGTGAAAGCAGCATTTGGCCGGCGCCGGCGCTGCCGCGACAGAGGCGAGACGAGACGAAAGTTGCCATCGCGACCGGTGGGGTCACATCTGACATTCGGACATTTTTGAACGGAAATGTCCGAATGTCAGATGTGACCCCATCTTTATGCGGGCAAAAAAAATGCCGCGCGGCGCGGGCCGGGCGGCATGGCTTGTGGAGCGCGCTTACATCGTATGGGTGCCGATCCACCAGGCGACCGCAGCCATGAAGGCAGAGGCCGGAATCGTGAAAATCCAGGCCCACACGATCGTGCCCGCCACGCCCCAGCGCACCGCCGACATCTTCTGCGACGCGCCCACCCCGACGATCGCGCCGGTGATCGTGTGCGTGGTCGATACCGGCACCCCCATCGCGGTCGCCGTGAACAGCGTGATCGCGCCCCCGGTCTCGGCGCAGAAGCCGCCCACCGGCTTCAGCTTGGTGATCTTCTGCCCCATGGTCTTGACGATGCGCCAGCCGCCGAACAAGGTGCCCACGCTGATCGCCGTGTAGCAGGAAATGATCACCCACATCGGCGGCGACGCATCCCCCGCCTTCGACACGCCCGCCGCGATCAGCAGCATCCAGATGATGCCGATGGTCTTTTGCGCGTCGTTGCCGCCGTGCCCCAGGCTGTACGCCGCGGCCGATATCAGCTGCAACCGGCGGAACCAGGTGTCCACCTTGCGCGGCGTCGATTTGACGAACAACCACGACACCAGCAGCATCATCAGCGAGCCGAGAATGAACCCCAGCAGCGGCGACAGCACGATGAAGATCACGGTCTTGAGCAGCCCGCCGCCGACCAGCGCGCCGGTGCCCGACTTGGCCACCGCCGCCCCCACCAGCCCGCCGATCAGCGCGTGCGAGGACGACGAGGGTATCCCGTAATACCAGGTGATCAGGTTCCAGATGATCGCGCCCACCAGCGCGCCGAAGATCACGTACTGGTCCACCACGTTGGGGTCGATGGTGCCCTTGCCGACCGTCGAGGCGACGTGCAGGCCGACCGCGAAGATCGCGATGAAGTTGAAGATCGCGGCCATCGCCACCGCCGACTGCGGCTTCAGCACGCCGGTCGAGACCACCGTGGCGATCGCGTTCGCCGCATCGTGAAAGCCGTTCATGAAATCGAAAATCAGCGCCAGCCCGACCAGCAGCACCAGCACGTATGTACTCATTGTTATTGTGTGCATGGAGGCTTCCGCTTACGCGTTTTCGACGATGATGCCTTCGATGATGTTGGCCACATCCTCGCAGCGGTCGGTGACAGTCTCCAGGATCTCGTAGATCGCTTTCATCTTGATCAGGTTGCGCACGTCCGGCTCGTCGCGAAACAGCTTCGACATCGCGGCCCGCATCACATGGTCGGCGTCCGATTCGAGGCGGTCGATCTCTTCGCAGATGGCGACGATCTTGTGCGAGTTGTCCATATTGTGCAGCAGGCCCACCGCCTGCTGCACCTTCTCGCAGCAGGCCAGGCACAGCTCGGCCAGGCGCTTGGCTTCCGGCGTGACCGCCTTCAGGTCGTACAGCGACACCGTCTGCGCCGCGTCTTCCATCAGGTCGAGGATGTCGTCCATGCGCGTGATCAGCTTGTGGATGTCGTCGCGGTCGATCGGGGTGATGAAGGTCTTGTGCAGCAGGTCGACCGTGGCGTAGGTGATCTTGTCGGCCTGCTTCTCGATGCTCTCGACCGCGTGGGTGCGGTTTTCCAGGTCGTCGAAATTGGTCATCAGGCCGACCATTTCGTGCGCGCCCTTCACGCACAGCGCGGCGTGCTGGTTAAACAAGTCAAAAAATTTGCCCTCGGTGGGCATCAAACGTCCAAACATAGTGTCTCCGTTAGATCGTGGTGCGGCGCGTCAATCGCCCTGGTAGACGGCGAGGTTGCCGCTGTAATTGCCGAACTTGGTGTACTGGCCGATCCAGGTCAGGCGGATCGCGCCGATCGGTCCGTTACGCTGCTTGCCGATGATGATCTCGGCGGTGCCCTTGTCGGGCGAATCCGGGTTGTATACTTCGTCGCGGTACAGGAAGATGATGACGTCGGCGTCCTGCTCGATCGCACCCGATTCGCGCAGGTCGGACATGATCGGCCGCTTGTTGGTGCGCTGCTCGAGCGAGCGGTTCAGCTGCGACAGCGCGATCACCGGACAGTTCAATTCCTTGGCCAGGCCCTTCAGGCTGCGCGAGATCTCGGAAATCTCGGCGGTGCGGTTGTCGCCTTGCTTGCTGCCGGTCATCAGCTGCAGGTAATCGACGATGATCAGGCCCAGCTTGCCGCACTGGCGCGACAGCCGGCGTGCACGGGCGCGCAACTCGATCGGGTTGAGCGCCGGCGTCTCGTCGATATACAGCTGGGCGTCATTCATTTTCTGG
>DASRXO010000819.1:0-4780 GCA_035654095.1 Telluria sp. | reverse complement strand
TGCTCGGGAAAGCGCGACAACTGGGCGCCAAAGCCAGGTAGCTCGCCCGAGTGCTCGACCAGCTTCAGGCCCCGGTAAGATTCGATAAACAGTCCAGATGCGTACTTGATCGCCGCGCCGCTATTGAGCATGCCGGGCACTTGCAGCTGCGCGATCAACTCTTTGCCGCCGACCCGCGCATCGTAAAAGTTGCGGTCCCACAGCGCCAGGTCGTCGACCGTCGTCAACAGGTTGCCCGGCCCGACCATCGAACTCGACGTCGCGACATATTGGTAGCCACCGTCCCGCGCGGGCATATACGACAGTGCCCGGCCAGGCACCAGCGCCCCGTACTGTTCATGGAACAAGGTGTGCTTCATCCCCAGCGGGTCGAAAATGCGCTCCTTGGCAAAGGCAGCGAATGGTTTGCCCGACACGCGTTGCACGATTTGCGCCAGCAGGAAGTAGCCGCTGTTGCTGTACAGGTATTCCTGCCCTGGCGCGAAGTTCAGGGCACGCTGGCGCTGAATCA
Organism: Telluria sp.; assembly: GCA_035654095.1. Lineage (GTDB taxonomy): Bacteria > Pseudomonadota > Gammaproteobacteria > Burkholderiales > Burkholderiaceae_D > Telluria_A. The sequence continues at coordinate 4,269 of DASRXO010000819.1, read as the reverse complement.
TGCCGAGTGCGTCGTCCTGGGTGATGACGTCATCGATGCGCCAGCCGGCGAGTACCAGCAAGTTCAAGTAATCACGCAAGCCGCTGGTATGGTGCAGCAGGTGGCGGATCGTAATGGTCTTGCCGAAATTGGGCGTCTCCGGCAGATACTTGCGGATGTCGTCGTCGAGCGACAGCTTGCCATCCTGGGCGAGCAGATAGATCGCGAAGGCGGTGAATTGCTTGGAGGTTGATGCCACATTAAATACTGTCGTCGGCGAGATCGGCACTGCCTGCTCGATGTCCGACATGCCGTAGCCTTTTCGGAAAAGCACCTTGCCGTCGCGAATTACCTCGACCGCGCAGCCCGGCGTGTCCGGCTTGTTCCACTTGGCGAACAGCGCATCGACCTGTTGTTCCGGCGATTGGGTTCCTGTCGATGCAGGCGCTGACGGCGTGGCAGCCCATCCGGACAGGGGCAGGATGGCCAGCAGGCTCGCCAACAATGCGGGGTGGAGTCGTTTCATCGTGTGCTCCCGGGCAAAGTAAATGGGGGCCGAGATCTCGGAATGGTTGTTCCAGATCTCTGGTCGACTTGATTATACGTGCGTGATGATGTACGGAAATGTCTTTTGGATACATATGAGGCGCATGCGATGGTCCCGGGATTCGACTATCATGTCTCGTAGTCCGCCGCGCCGGCGGCCACCACCTGAGCAGGAGCACAGCATGCACCCGAGTCTCGCTATCCCTTCCCTGCAGGGCAAGGTCCCGGACGCCGAATGGCAGACCCGGGTCGATCTCGCCGCCTGCTACCGGCTGGTGGCGGACTTCGGCTGGAGCGACCTGGTGTTCACCCACATCACGGCGCGCGTGCCGGGCAGCGGCGACCAGTTCCTGATCAACCCCTACGGCATGATGTTCGACGAGATCAGCGCATCGTCGCTGGTCAAGATCGACATCGACGGCAACAAGCTGGACGACTCGCCGTTCCCGGTCAATCCGGCCGGCTTCACCATCCATTCGGCGATCCACGCGGCGCGTCACGACGCCGAATGCGTGCTGCACGTGCACAGCCTGAACGGGGTCGCGGTGTCGGCCCAGAAGCGCGGCGTGCTGCCGCTGTCGCAGCAATCGATCTTCATCCTCGCCAGCCTGGCCTATCACGACTACGAGGGCGTGGCGCTGAACGAGGACGAAAAGCCGCGGCTGGTGGCCGACCTCGGCGACAAGCGCTTCCTCATGCTGCGCAACCACGGCCTGCTGACGCTGGGCAAATCGATTCCCGACACCTTCCTGCAAATGTATCTGTTCGAGTCGGCCTGCACGATCCAGATCCGCGCGATGGCCGGCGGCGGCGAACTGGTCGAGGTGCCGCCCCAGATCATCGCCGGCGCCCAGCAGCAGGCGCGCGCGGTGACGCGGGCGCAGGGCGGCATGTTGGCCTGGCCCGCGTTGCTGCGGCGGCTGGACAGAAAAGACCCGTCCTACCGCAGCTGATTTGCTACCATGGCGGCTTGTCCATTTCACGCCAGCCATCCCATGCCCAAGAATAAGCGTCCGGTCCCCCGCAGCACCAGCAAGCCGGCCGAGGACGACGAGGAACTGCAGGCCCAGGCCCTGGCCGAGCTCGCGCTCGCCATCGCGGAACGGGAAGACGCCGATCCCGAGGTCCTGCGCACGCAGGAGACCGAGTTTTCCCGCCTGCTGCGCAACGCCCTGCGCAAGAAGAACGACGATCTGCTGTACGGCGCCATCGAACGCGCCAGGGACACCGACGTCGGCGCCTACCAGTACCTGCGCGCCCAAGTCGAGGAGGCCAGCGCCACCCTGCTGCTGCGGCGCGACGGCGCGCCCACCATGGAGATCAACGCCTTCGTGGTGCCGCTGTTCGTGCACAGCAGCGGCGGGCTGCGCGAGGACCAGGCCTTCGAGGACGGCGCGGCCTTCGAGCAGCTGGTCGCCAGCATCGGCGAGGCCGGCCTCGAAAGCCCGCAGGCCAAGGTGGTGCTGATCAGCCACGCCTACGACCTGGGCGAGATCGACGCCATCAGCTACAGCCATTTGCACGATATGGTGCGCGACGCCGCTGCCTCGATGACCGAAAAGAAAATCGTCGCCACGCCGGCGCTCGAGCGCAGCATCGCGGGCTGGGCGCCATCGGCCTTCGCGCCCGGCGACAGCGCGATGGAACTGCGCTTCCTGCTTGGCTTTGCGCTGAAGCGCGCCGACGATGCCTTCTACCAGGTGCCGGACGATGAAGCCGGGGCCGACGCCTACTTCGCGTCGCGCATGGAGCGCTACCGGCGCTGGACCGAACAGGCCGGCCCCCTGGTGCGGCGCTGTCTCGCGGCCGATCCGGCCTCGATCGAGCTCAGCTTCCTCTACCAGGACCTGTTCTACGGCGGCAAGGAGCAGGGCATGGCCGAGTTCGCCATGCTGGCGATGATGGCGGAGATGAACCACGCGCTCGAGCTGCATGCGCTCGAGGCGGGGCAAGTGCGGGCGGTGGTGGCGCCGGCCGACGTCGCCGGCCAGATGGTGCTGCGCGTGAACCTGGTCGCGGCGCAGGGCGGCGCCTTGCTCGGCTCGTCGGAGAAGCCGCTCGACCTCGCAGCCGACCTGCAAACCGAAGTCGACGACATCTGCGACGCGCTGGCCACCATCGGCATTGCTGAGGTCGCGGTGGCGATGCGCTTCGATCAGGACGGCGCGCCGGTCGATCCGCGGCGCTACCCGCCGGGGTAGCGGCGTTCAGCGCGCGTCGCGCGGCAGGGACAGCTTGCTGAAGCGCTTCCACTGCTTGCGCAAGCCGGGCCCGGCGTGCTCGACGGTGGAGGCCAGGTAGCCGCGCGCGAAGCCGGCGGCGGGCGCCAGCTCGGTGCGGGTGCCGGCCAGTTCCAGCAGCAGGTGATCGGCCACCGCCGCGTCGTTCAGGCGGCCCAGCTCGTCCTGCAGGCCGGACAGGGCGCCGACGTAATGCCGCACCTGGCGCTGCGGGTACAGCGGCTCGAAAAACTCCATCGCGTAGCGCGCCTTCTTGGCGGCGATCCGGACCCGGTGCCGGCCGCGCGCGTCGGCCCCGCGCAGCTTGGCGCCGCGCTTGAGCAGGCGGCGCTGGCTGCGCGCCAGTTGCTTGCCGGCGAAGCGGTGCAGCGGCGACGCGAGCCGCGCGCATTTCCACTGCGGCATCTGGTCGCGCCAGCGGGCTTCCAGCAACCAGCGCTCGAGCGACAGCATGAGCCGGGTGTGGCGCGGCGATTGCACCGCGGCGGCGGCCTGCGCGCGGCGTTCGGTGGCGATGTCGGCGGCGGCGCGCGGCAGGGCCTCGGCCTCGTCGATGCCGGCCAGCGTGCCGTGCGCCAGCACTTCCCAGTCGCGCGCGGCGCCCAGCTCGCCGCCCAGCCAGCCGAGCTCGGCGTCCAGCTCGGCCGGCAGCGCGATCAGGTCCTGGAATAGCCCGAAGGCCGAGTGCAGGCGGCGCAGGCCGACCCGCATCTGGTGCACATACTCGGGATCGGTGCCGCGCACCACGCCGCCGGCATTGCCCAGCACCTGCGCCAGGCAGGCCTCGACGATGTGGCGGAACGCGTCTTCCACGCTCATGCGCGGCGCCAGCGCGAGGCCGCCGAACTTGACCGGCGCGCTCTGGGCTTGGCCGCCATCGCACAGCGCGTCGCCGCGCTCCGACTTGCTGTCGGTGGACAGCTGCATCGGCACCTCGGCCAGCAGCGCCAGCGCCAGGCTGTGCAGGGCCGCGGGCGCGCCGGTCTTCAGTTCGAGCTCGGCCTCGCACAGCTCTTCGCGGCTGGCGCCGCATTCGATGCTGCCGCGGTCGAGCGCGAATTCGATCTCGGCGCCGTCCGGCAGGCGCAACTCCCAGGTGCTGCGGCTGACCCTGGTGTCGAACAGCGGCTGCAGCGCGTCCTGCAGGGCCTGGCCGTCGAGCACCTTGCGCCAACGGCTGTGCTTGCCGATACTGGCGCGCAGGGCCGCGAGGTCCACGCCCGGGCCGTCGATCCGCTGCTCGAGCTCGGCGCGCCGGAAGAAGCCGGCCTTGCCGTGGGCCGCATCCTTCAGCGTCTGCAGGCAGCCGTGCTCGAGCTGGCGCACGCGCAGCGAGGCGCCGTGGCGCAGCAAATGGCGGTCCGGGGTGTCGAAATACGTGCTGAGCAGTTGCTCGGTGTGGGGCGGGGCGGCGGCGTATTGGCGCAGCAGCGGGTGCTCGGCGAGGCGGGCGGCGTCGCCCGGCGCGAGGGTCAGTTTGAGTTCGATTTCCTGCGGCTCGGTA
>DASRXO010000818.1:0-8682 GCA_035654095.1 Telluria sp. | reverse complement strand
TTTCGTCCACCGGGTTCTCGTTCGCCGCCCTGGGCGCGCTGGCGCGCCTGGCCGCCGACGCCGACGTGGTGCACTACCATTTCCCGTGGCCGTTCATGGACCTCGCGCACTTCATCGCGCGCATCAAGAAGCCGACCGTGGTGACCTACCACTCCGACATCGTGCGCCAGAAGCAGCTGCTGCGCCTGTACCAGCCGCTCAAGCACCGCTTCCTGCAAAGCGTCGACACCATCGTCGCCACCTCGCCCAATTACCTGGCCTCGTCGGCGGTGCTGGACCGTTACCGCGACAAGACCCGCATCATCACCTATGGCCTCGACCAGGCGACCTACCCGCAACCGGAGCCCGAGCGCCTGGCCAAATGGCGCGCGCTGGTCGGCGAGCGCTTCTTCCTGTTCGTCGGCGTGCTGCGCTACTACAAGGGCCTGCACATCCTGCTCGACGCGGTGGCGAATACCGATTACCCGGTGGTGATCGTCGGCGCCGGCCCGATCGAACAGGAGCTCAAGGCGCATGCCGAGCGGCTCGGCCTGACCCATGTGCTGTTCGTCGGCGCGCTGGGCGACGCCGACAAGGTGGCGCTGCTGACGCTGTGCTACGCGCTGGCCTTCCCCTCGCACCTGCGCTCGGAAGCGTTCGGCATCTCGCTGCTGGAAGGCGCGATGTACGGCAAGCCGATGATCTCGAGCGAGATCGGCACCGGCACCACCTACATCAACATCGACGGCGACACCGGGCTGGTGGTGCCGCCCAGCGATCCGCAAGCGTTCGGCGAGGCGATGCGCAGGCTGTGGGACGAGCCGGAGATGGCGCAGGCCATGGGCCGGCGCGCCGCCGCGCGCTACGAAGAGCTGTTCACCGCCGAGCGCATGGCCGCCAGCTACGCCGCGCTGTACGACGAATTGGTGACCCGCCACGCCGCCCTGGCGTTGGCGCACGCGCAGGTGTGACCGCGCCTGATCAGACCTCGGCCCAGCGCGCCATGATCGCGCGGATCGCCGGCAGCTGGGCCAGGAACAGCTCCACCAGCGCCGGCTCGAAGTGCTGGCCTTTTTGCTGTTCGAGGTACTCGACCGCCGCCTCCACCGTCCACGCCGGCTTGTAGGGCCGCACCGACGTCAGCGCGTCGAACACGTCGGCGATCGCCACGATCCGGCCCGCGAACGGGATCTGCTCGCCGCGCAGGCCGTGCGGGTAGCCGCTGCCGTCCCACTTCTCGTGGTGGGTCAGGGCGATGCTGGCGGCCAGCGCCAGCATGCCCGACGCATGCTCGCCGATGATGGTGGCGCCGATCGCGGCGTGGGTCTTCATGATCGCCCACTCGGCGGGGTCGAGCGGCCCGCGCTTTTGCAGGATGCGGTCGGGAATCCCGATCTTGCCGACGTCGTGCATCGGCGCCGCGTGCAGCAGGTCGTCGGCTTCCGCTTCGCCCATCCCGGCCGCCACCCCCAGCACCTTGGCGAAGTGGCTCATGCGGATCACGTGCAGGCCGGTCTCGTTGTCCTTGTATTCGGCCGCCAGCCCAAGCCGCTGCACGATCTCGAGGCGGCTCGCGCGCAACGCCTCCATGCTCACCAGCGACAGGTGGGTGCGCACCCGCGCCCGCACGATCGGCGGGCTGACCGGCTTGGTGATGTAATCGACCGCGCCGGCCGCGAAGCCTTCGAGTTCGTCGTCGGTGTCGGTCAGCGCGGTCACGAAGATCACCGGGATCGCCTCGGTCGCCGGCTGCGCCTTGAGCGCGGCGCACACCTCGTAGCCGGTCATCCCGGGCATCATCACGTCGAGCAGGATCAGGTCGGGCAGCTCCTGGCGCGCCAGTTCGAGCGCGCGCGGGCCGTCCTTGGCGAACAGCAGGCGGTACTGGTCTTGCAGGACCTGGCGCAGCAGTTGAAGATTGCTGGCCTCGTCGTCGACGGCCAGCACCAGCGGCAGCGGGGCGGGGGCGTTCACGAGGCGAGCTCCGCTCCCAGCAGGGCGGCCACGCGCCGCTGGGCCAGGTCGAAATCGAAATCGGCGATCGCCACGTGCACCTGGGCCATCAGCTCGGACCGGGCGTGGCCGGCCAGCGCGGCCGACAGCTCGGCCAGCGCGCCGTCGTCGAGCGCACCGCGGCGCAGCGATTGCAGCAGGGCGGCGCCGCTGCGCTGCACGCGTTCCGGATCGACCGTGGCCGGCAGCTCGGCCGCGGGGGCCACGGCGGGGGGGGCCATGGCCGTTGGGCGGATCGCGGCCAGCGCCGCCGACAAATCGTCGGCCGCGCGCGCCAGCAGCCCGCGCAGCGCGTCTTCGATGCCGGCGGCCGGCGTGCCGTCTTCTTCCGCGCACAGATGTTCAAGCTGGGCCAGGGTGTCGGTCAACTGTTCGAGGCCGACGTTGGCGGCCACCCCGCGCGCCTTATGCGCGAGCATCTTGGCGCCCTGGCGGTCGTTGGCCGCCGCGTGTTCGGCCAGCGCCTCGGCCACGTTGCCGAACTGGGTTTCGAAGTGGTCGAGCGCCTGGCGGTAGGCGTCTTCGCGCCCGGTCCAGCGGCGCAGGCCGGCGCGCCGGTTCAGCACCTGCTGGCCCGCCTGCGGCGCCGGCGCTGCGCTACTGCCCGCGTCCAGTCCCAGCACGCGGCCCATTTCGTGCGACAGCGTGAACCATTCGACCGGCTTGGAGGCGAAACCGTCCATCCCCGCCTCGGTGCTGGCGCGCCGGTGCGCATCGAGCACGCTGGCCGTCATCGCCACGATCGGCACCCGGCGCCGGCCCGCGCGTTCGGCCGCGGCGCGGATCGCGCGGGTCGCTTGCAGCCCGTCCAGCTTCGGCATCTGCATGTCCATCAGGATCAGGTCGAACTCGTCGCGCGCGGCCAGGCCGGCCGCCGCTTCGCCGTCCGCCACGCTGGTGACCGTGTGGCCGCGGCGCGTCAGCAGCAGGGTCAGGAGCTCGAGGTTTTGCGGCACGTCGTCGGCCACCAGGATGCGCAGCGGCGGCAGCACCAGCGCGGTGCGCGGGCGCGGCTGCTGCGGCGCGAACTGGGCCGCCACCAGCGGCAGCAGCACATGGAAGCGCGTGCCTTCGCCGGGCGTGCTCTCGGCCCAGATGCGCCCGCCCATCAGGTCCACCAGCTGCTTGCTGATGGTGGTGCCCAGGCCAGTGCCGCCGTAGCGCCGCGTCATCGAGGCGTCGGCCTGGGTGAACGGGTCGAAGATCGCGGCCAGCCGTTCGGGCGCGATGCCGATGCCGGTGTCCTGTATCAGGAAGTGCAGCTCGTCCCCCTGCGCCTCGGCCACCAGCGTGACGCTGCCGGCGGCGGTGAACTTGATCGCGTTGTCGAGCAGGTTGGTCAGCACCTGACGGATGCGCAGCTCGTCGCCGCGCAGGCAGGTCGGCAGGTCGGGGTCGTAATGGATGTCGACGTGCAGGCCCTTGGCGCGCGCGTTCGCGCCCAGCGTCGAGGACAATTCGTCGATCAGGCCGAGCAGGTTGAAGTCGGCCACCTCGAGTTCGACCGCGCCCTTGTCGAGCTTGGCGGTGTCGAGGATTTCGTTCAACAGCCGCAGCAGCGAACGGCCGGCGCCGCGCACCGTGTCGAGGTGGCGCCGCTGCTCGGGCGCGAGTTCGCCGTCGAGCAGCACGTCGGTGAAGCCGAGGATCGAATTCATCGGGGTGCGGATCTCGTGGCTCATGTTGGCCACGAAGGTGGCGCGCGAGGCGGCCGCCTGCTCGGCCTTTTCCTTGGCCTGGCGCAGCGCTTCTTCCATCTCGCGCCGTTCGCTGATGTCGAGGATCACGCCGTCCAGCCACTCGGCCGCACCGGCGTCGTTGCGCACCACGGTGCCGTTTTCCCACAGCCAGCGGATGCCGCCGTCGGCGTGCTGCAGGCGGTATTCGACCAGGTAGGGCTGGCCGTCGCGCAGCGCCTGCTCCACCGCCTCGGCCACGCGCACCCGGTCCGCCGCGTGGATCAGCGCGCCGAAGCGGCGCGGCGGCGGATCGCCCAGGAAGTCGGACGCCGGGTAGCCCGCCACCCGCTCGACCGCGTCGCTGATGAAGACCAGCGGCAGGCCCTCGGCCAGCAGCGCGCGGTAGGAGATGCCGGGGATGTTCCCGATCAGCGAGCGGAACTGGCGCTCGCTGGCGCGCAGCGCCTGCACCATCGCGCGCCGTTCGCTGATGTCGGTGATGAAGCAGACGAACAGGTTTTGCTCGCCCAGCCGGGCGTGGCCCAGCGCGCGCCGGATCGGCACCTGGCTGCCGTCCTTGCGCAGGCCCATCACCTCGCTGCCGGTGGTGACCATGCCGCTGTTGGCGCTGCGCAGGTAGTTGAGCAGGCCGTCCTGCTCCGAGCGTTCGGGGTCGGCCATCAGCAGGCTCACGCTCAGGCCGACGATCTCGTCGCGGCGCCAGCCGAAGATGCGCTCGGCCGAGGCATTGAATTCCTGGACGATGCCGTCGCCGCCGACGGTGATCACGCCGTCGACCGTGGTGGTGAGCAGGGCGCGCATCCAGGCCTCGCTCTGGGTCAGCTCGCGGAACAGCTGGCGGTAGCGCAGCAGGCCGTTGGCCGCCAGCACGAAGATGGTGAAGGCGACCGTGATCAGCGAGATCGCCAGCGCCAGGAAGGTGCTGTTCGAGGAGCCGGTCGAGCCGGGCGGCACCTGGCCGATGAAGCGCGCGGCCGCCATCCCGGTGTAGTGCATGCCGGCGATCGCGCAGCCCATCACGCTGGCGCTGAGCAGCAGCAGGCGCTGCTCGGTGAGCGCGCGGAAGCTGCGCAGGCCGAAGCGCACCCACAGCGCCAGCGTGGCCAGCACCACCGCCACCACGATCGACAGGCCGAAGCCGAAGGGATCGTAGCGCAGCAGCAGGCTCATACGCATGCCGGCCATGCCGGTGTAGTGCATGGCGCCGATGCCGGCGCCGACCAGCACGCCGCCGGTCAGCAGCGCCCAGCCGGTGATCCGCGCGCGTCCCAGCAGCGACAGCGCGACGAACGAGGCGCCGATGCTGGGCACCAGCGAGATGATGGTGGTCGCCGGATCGTAATCGACCCGGGTGCACAGGTCGAACGCCAGCATGCCGATGAAGTGCATGGCCCACACCCCGCTGCCCAGCGCCAGGCTGCCGGTGAGCAGCACGATCGAGCGCTGCGCGCGGTTGGCGCTGGCCTGGCCGGCGATCTGCAAGCCCATCCACGATGAAAAAATCGCCACCAGTACCGACAGCGCGACCAGCGCCGGATCGTAGCGGCCATAACTGAGTATCGAGGCCTCGCCGGGCAGGGCGAACAATTGGGACAGGATGGATGCGATCATGGTGTTTTTGCCTCCGGAAAGAGGATCTGCAGCGTAACTTGCAGTATGACAAACCCTGCCAAGATTGCCTATCGAAAAGTGTAACGCCCAGCCAATTGCGGCCGCTTTGGCATTGCTGGTATGCTTGCCGCGTGCTGACGCCGAGACGGCGCAGCGCCGCGAAAAGGGTGGACATGCGGAACAAGAAGCTGGTGCTTGCCATGTTGTTAAGTGTCGTCTGTGCAAGGCCGGATGCCGCCCCGCGCCTTTACATTACGACCGAAAGCTCGCCGCCGGCCAGCATGCGCGAGGGCGACGCGGTGATCGGCAGCGCCACCGACAAGGTGCGCGAGATCATGGCGCGCGCCGGGATCGGCTATGCGATCGAGGTGCTGCCGTGGAAGCGCGCCTACACCACGGCCCAGCAGCGCAAGGACGCCTGCGTCTACTCCACCACCCGCACCCCGGAGCGCGAGGCCTTGTTCAAATGGGTCGGGCCGACCGACGAGGGGGAATGGGTGTTGCTCGGACGCGCAGACCGCAACCTGCAGTTGCACAGCCTGGAAGATGCGCGCGCGCTGCGCATCGGCACCTACAACGGCGACGCGCGCGACGAATACCTGCGGGCGCGCGGCTTCCTGGTCGATCCCGCGCCGAACGACCTGATCAACCCGCGCAAGCTGCTGCTCAAGCGCATCGACCTGTGGGCCGCCAGCCTGCGGCGCGGCAGCGAAGTGCTCGAGCAGCACGGCTGGGCGCAGCAAATCGTGCCGCTGCTGACCTTCAACCGGGTCAGGCTCTACCTGGCCTGCAACCCGGCGGTGCCGGACGCGCTGGTCGAGCGCATGAACGCGGCGTTCGAGGCCATGACGCGCGACGGCTCGCTGAAGCGTATCGACCGCAAGTACGAACACTGGGTCGAGGCCAAGGGGCCGGTGCAGTAAGGGCGCGGCGGCCGAGGCTGCACATACAAGACCATTAAATTTCGTTAATGGTCCGCACATGCCCGCTTAACGCGTGTAACTTCATGATGGATGCAGCTTACCAAATGGAGTGGGTCATGTCCGCACACAACACTTTTCGGCGCGCCGGTCCGGCCGCCATCCTGGCCGCCGCCGCCCTTGCCGGCTGCGGCCAGGCGCAGCACGCGGCGGCGCCGGCCGCGCCGCCCGAAGTCGCGGTCTTGACGGCACACCAGACCAGCGTACCGGTCGCCATCGAACTGCCGGGGCGCACCTCGCCGTTCCTGGTCGCGCAGGTGCGCGCCCGGGTCGACGGCATCGTGCAGAACCAGCGTTTCGCCGACGGCGCCGACGTCGGCCAGAACCAGGCGCTGTACCAGATCGATCCGGCGCCGTTCCGCGCCGCGCTCGGCAGCGCCGAGGCCACGCTGAAGAAGGCGCAAGCCAACCTGGTCGCGATGAACGCCCAGCTGGCGCGCTACAAGGTCTTGATCGACGGCAACGCGGTCAGCAAGCAGGCCTATGACAACGCGGTGGCGACCCAGGGCCAGGCCGAGGCCGACGTCGCCGCCGGCCAGGCCGCCGTGGTCAGCGCCAAGATCAACCTCGGCTACACCAGCGTGACCTCGCCGATCGCCGGGCGCAGCGGCATCTCGCAAGTGACCCAGGGCGCGTATGTGCAAGCCTCGGGCGCCACCCTGCTCAACACGGTCCAGCAGATCGATCCGATCTATGTCGACCTGCGCCAGTCGAGCGCCGAGGTGACCAAGCTGCGCCACGACCTCGAGAGCGGCCAGCTCAAGAAGGCGGGCGGCAGCGACCAGTTCAAGGTCGGCCTCACGCTGGAAGACGGCAGCAGCTATCCGCTCTCCGGCACCCTGCGCTTCAGCGGCGTCACGGTCGATCCCGCCACCGGCTCGGTGGTGCTGCGCGCGATCTTCCCGAATCCGCGCCACGTGCTGTTGCCCGGCATGTTCGTGCGCGCCCAACTGGCCCAGGGCGTCGACGACAAGGCGGTGCTGGTGCCGGTGCCGGCGGTCACCCACAACGCCCAGGGCGAGCCGACCGCGCTGGTGGTCGGCGCCGACAACAAGGTGGCCGAGCGCGTGCTGCAAACCCGCGGCATGACCGGCGCCAGCTGGGTGATCGGCGGCGGCCTCGGCGAGGGCGACCAGGTGATCGTGTCGGGCCTGCAGAAGGTCCAGCCGGGCATGGTGGTGAAGGCGGTGCCGGTCCCGCGCGCGCCGGCCGCGCTGGCCTCGGCCGCCAACTAAGGAGGCGCTCCCATGGCAAAATTCTTCATCGACCGGCCGATCTTCGCGATCGTCCTTTCCCTGCTGATCATGCTGGCCGGCGGCTTGTCGGTGGCCACGCTGCCGATCGAGCAGTTTCCGCCGGTCGCGCCGCCGACGGTGCAGATCAGCACCACCTTCCCCGGCGCCTCGGCCACCACCGTGCAAGACACCGTGGTGCAGGTGATCGAGCAGCAGATGAGTGGCCTCGACAACCTGCTGTACATGTCCTCGACCAGCGACGACACCGGCCAATCGACCACCACGCTGACCTTCGCCACCGGCACCGATCCCAACATCGCGCAGGTGCAGGTGCAGAACAAGCTGTCGCTGGCGGTGCCGACCTTGCCGGCCCAGGTGCAGCAGTCCGGCGTGCGGGTCACCAAGTCGACCAACTCCTTCCTGATGGTGATCGGCTTCGTGTCGGCCGACCACAGCATGAACAAGTTCGACATCTCCAACTACATCGTGTCGAATGTCCAGGATCCGCTCAGCCGGATCGACGGCGTCGGCAATATGAACGTGTTCGGCACCCAGTACGCGATGCGGATCTGGCTCGACCTGGCCAAGCTGGACAGCTACGCGATGGCCCCGCTCGACATCACCACCGCGCTGCAGAACCAGAACGTGCAGATCGCCGGCGGCCAGCTGGGCGGCACGCCCTCGGTCAAGGACCAGCAGCTGAGTGCGACGATCACCGAGTCGACGCTGTTGCGTACGCCCGAGGATTTCGGCGCGATCCTGCTGAAGGTGCTGCCGGACGGTTCCCAGGTGCGGCTGCGCGACGTCGCGCGCATCAATCTCGGCCCGGAAAGCTATGCCGTCGACAACAAGTACGGCACCGAGCCGGCGATGGGGATTGCGATCCAGCTGGCGCCGGGCGCGAATGCGCTGAACACGGCGAATGCGATCCGCGCCCGCATCGACGAGCTGAAGCCGTATTTCCCGCATGGCGTGCAGGTGGTCTACCCGAACGACGTCACGCCCTTCGTCAAGATCTCGATCGAAGAAGTGGTCAAGACGCTGTTTGAAGGCATCGCGCTGGTATTCCTGGTGATGTATTTGTTCCTGCAGAATTTCCGCGCCACGCTGATTCCCTCGATCACGGTGCCGGTGGTGCTGCTCGGTACCTTCGGCATCATGGCG
>DASRXO010000817.1:0-3847 GCA_035654095.1 Telluria sp. | reverse complement strand
CGGCGCGGCGCCCGCGGCCGGCTGCGGGAAGATGAACTTGCCCAGCGGGCTGCCCTGCATCGCGCGCACGGTGGTCGCGAACATCGCCGCGGCCGAGGGATTGGCCAGCACGATGCGGCTGGCCTCGTCGGTCGAAATGATCGCTTCGCTGGCGTTGTGGATGATGTCGCCGCTGTGGCCGCGGGCATAGCGCGGCGCGCGCCGGCGCGGCCGCGAACGTGACAGGTAGCGCCCGCCCAGATAGCCGAGCACGAGGAGGGCGGGTCCCCAGCTGCGGAAGCGGGACGGTCGCATTGCATTCATAGGGAGAGCTGCCGTTGATGGTCCGCGAAGGCGGACCCGGCGTCTACATTATGCGCTGGGAAAATCAGGGGCTTGATGCGGCACAAGTGCGGACCAATGAGGCCCGCGGCCGGGCTCCTACATCTGCTTGAACAGGTGCAGGAAGCTGCGACTGACTTCGAGCTTGTCCGGCTTGCCCTTGATCAGGACCAGGTGGCGGCCGCGGATGTCGCGCGTGACGCCTTCGATCGCGTTGACGTTGACCAGGGTGGCGCGGTGGATCTGCCAGAACAGCGCCGGGTCGAGCTCCTCGGCCAGGTCGCGCACCGGCTTGCGGATCAGCGCCTCGAAGCGGTCGGTCTGCACGCAGGTGTATTTTTCGTCGGAGCGGAAGAACAGGATGTCCTCGACCGGGATCATGCGCAGGTCCTGGCCGATGCTGGCCTGGATCCATTGCAGGTAGGCCGGCTTGGGCGCGGCCATCTTCTCGGCCAACTGGGCCAGCACCGCCGTGACGCTGTCGTTGACCGCTTCCTTCGGCTTCGCCAGGCGCGCCTTGAGGCGCTCGACCGTCACTTGCAAGCGCTCGGGCTCGGGCGGCTTCAGTACGTAGTCGACGGCGCCGCGTTCGAAGGCCTCGACCGCGTACTGGTCGTAGGCGGTCACGAACACGATATTGCTCTGGGCGCCGATCGCGCGCGCCGCCTCCATGCCGGTCTTGCCCGGCATGCGGATATCGAGGAAGGTCAGGTCGGGTTTGAGTTCGGCCACCAGCTCGATCGCCTCGTCGCCGTTCTTGGCTTCGCCGACGATCTCCAGTTCGGGCCACACCTGGTTCAGGCGCAGGCGCAATTGGTCGCGCATCAGTCTTTCGTCGTCGGCAATGATAGCGGTAGGCATGGTCAATACAGGCAAAAAGTAAGAGTGCCAATTATTCAACGAATCGACGCTTTAATCAATCGATTCCTTGGCCCGCGCGCCTCACTTCGACAACTGGTAGGGCACCTCGATGGTGGCGATCACGCCGCTCGGCGTGTTGGCGGCGATGTGCAGCTGGCCGGCGTCGCCGTGCAGCAGCTTGAGGCGCTCGCGGATGGTCGGCAGGCCGAGGCCGGTGCCGTCGCTGGGCATCACGCCGAAGCCGACGCCGTCGTCGGTGACCGTCACGCGCAGCTTGTTGTGCGCGACCTCGGCCACGATCGTCAGCCTGCCGCCTTCGGGCTTGCATTCGAGCCCGTGCTTGATCGCGTTCTCGACCATCGACTGCAGCATCATCGGCGGGAAGGCCGCGCTGCGCAGGCCGTCGGGAATCCGCAGGTCGACCGTCAGCCGTTCTTCCATGCGCATCTTGAGCAGGTTCAGGTAGGCCTTGACCATGTCGACTTCGCGCCCCAGGTTGGTGACCACGGCGTTGTCGCGCATCTGCGGCAGCACCGCGCGCAGGTACTGGATCAGGCTGCGCTGCATGGCCGAGGCGCGCGGCGGATTGGTCTCGATCAGGTACTCGACCGAGGCCAGGGTGTTGAACAGGAAGTGCGGCTCGACCTGGGCCTGCATCATTTGCATCCTGGTTTCGGACAGCTGGCGCTGCATCGATTCGCGCTCGGCGGCGGCGTTGGCGGTCTGGGTCTGCTGCTCGGCGCGCTTCTTGCCGCCGACCAGGGCCTTGGTCGCGAACAGCGCCAGCACCAGCAGCGAGACGAAGCTCTTGAACCAGGTCGAGGCCTGCTTGTGGTAGCGCGTGACCTTGGCTTCGGCGGCATCGTCGACCGCCGCTTCGATCGCGTTCGACAGTTCCTCGCCGATTTGCGGCGGCAAGTCGATATGGACTTCGCCGTCCGCGCTCGACGGATCGACGGCGGGGGCGGGCGTCGCGCGCGCCGATGGCGCGGCGCGGGGGGGCACCGGCGCGGCGTGCGGCGCGGGCGGCGCGACCGGCGCCTTGCCGACGCCGTCCGCTTCCTCGGGCAGGGCCGGCGCTTCGGGCGGCTCGAGCGGGACGGTGGCGGCGCCGCGCTTGGCCTTCTTGCCGGGATTGAAATGGATGCCGCTGTCGTCGATCAGGATGTTGCTTTCTTTTTCCTTCTTGCTCGGCTTGCGGTCCGAGCGCACCACGACGTCTTCGCCGGGGCTGGAAAACAGCTCGTCCTGCAGGATCGAGCCGGCGATCAGGGCCAGCGCGGCAAACAGGAAAAACTTCCACCACGACAGCTGGGTGACCCAGGTCGCGGTCGCGTCGAAGCCGCGGTGCAGGACACCGAGCAGGGATGCGAGATGGTCTTGATAGGAACGCCGTGCTTGCATGGTGAAGAAAATCCGTGATCGTCAAAATGGGGCGCTGCAAGCGGCGAGTGTAACTGCTGGCGCCGCCGCGTGCTGCTAAAAATCCATTCTGCCGGGATAAAAATAGTTGGAATGATGCAACTTTACGAAAATGCGCGCCGACACGCCACGCGTTTGCGACAGGTTGCACGATTGAAGGGCTGGAATGCAGCTTGGCCGCACAAAATCTGGGCAGGGGCCGCGCGGCACGGTATGATGCGACGACGTCATGACAACAAAAAGGGTGAGCTATGTCCGCAGTCTCGAATAAATTCCGTCTGGTTACGCGCAGCGATTTCGACGGCCTGGTGTGCGCCGTGCTGCTCAAGCATCTCGAACTGATCGACGACATCCTGTTCGTCCATCCGAAGGATATGCAAGACGGAAAAATCGCGATCGGCGCGCGCGACATCACGACCAACCTGCCATACGTGGGCGGGGCCCACCTGGTGTTCGACCACCATTTGTCGGAGACGATCCGCAACCAGGGCGCGCGCGCCAACCACATCATCCATCCCGAGGCGCCGTCGGCGGCGCGCGTGGTGTACGATTATTACGGCGGCGCCTCGGCCTTCCCGGCCGCCTGGTTCGACATGATGGCGGCGGTCGACAAGGGCGACGCCGCGCGCTTCAACCGCGAGGAGGTGCTCGATCCCGAAGGCTGGGACTTGCTGAACTTCCTGATGGATGCGCGTACCGGGCTCGGCCGCTTCCGCGACTTCCGCATCGCGAACTACCAGCTGATGATGGACCTGATCGAGTACTGCAAGAACCACACGATCGGCGAGATCATGGAGCTGCCCGACGTCCAGGAACGCAAGGCGCTGTACTTCGAGCACAGCGCGCGCTGCAAGGAGCAGATCCGGCGCTGCGCGACGCTGCACAAGAACCTGGTGGTGCTCGACCTGCGCGCAGAAGAGACGATCTACGCCGGCAACCGCTTCATCATCTACGCGCTGTTCCCGGAGACCAATATTTCGATCCACGTGCTGTGGGGCTTGAAGAACCAGAACACCGTGTTCGCCACCGGCAAGTCGATCCTGAACCGCAGCTCGAAGACCAACATCGGCGCGCTGATGCTCGAATACGGCGGCGGCGGCCACGAGAACGCCGGCACCTGCCAGGTCGACAACGAGCGGGCCGAAGAGGTGCAGGAAGCACTGATCGCCCGCATCAACTCCGAAGGATAAAAAAACGGCGCTCACTGAGCGCCGTTTTTGATTCAGACTTCTTCTTTTTCAGG
>DASRXO010000816.1:0-3747 GCA_035654095.1 Telluria sp. | reverse complement strand
CCCGTCCTGGGGGCTACTAAAATTTTTTACGGAGGTTCAAGATGACTCGTATGCACAATCCGCCTCACCCTGGCGAGGTACTAAGGGAGTACTTGGGTGATTTGACCGTGACTGACGTTGCGAAACGGCTTGGCGTTGGTCGAGTTACATTGCAGCGTGTCGTGACTTGCGCTGCAGGAATCTCGCCTGACATGGCTTTTCGCCTTGCTGCAGCCTTTGGCACCAGCCCTGAATTATGGGCAGGCATGCAGTTGCAGTTCGACTTATATCAGGCGAGCAAGGTGCAGCGGCCCAAGATCGAACGCATCGCGGGCATAACAGCGGAACAGTGACGATCAGAGCGAGATTGACCTTGGCGTCGAACAGGGCCTGATCGGATGCCGGCGTGATCTTGTCGATGAACCCGACGATCACGCTGCCGCGCGTGGCGCCGGGCGCGTTCAGCGCATCGATCATGGCAAAGCTCTCTGCAATGGTCGGCACCCGGTTCAGCGCCACCATGTACAGGGTCCTCACAAAAACGGCTTGGCTCGAGTTCGGATCGAACAGGTGGGCGCGATTCGGGCGACAGCGACAGCAACATCGAATCGGCGAGCTGCGCCGGCGTTGACGTGGCCAGCTGCCGCATCCAGAATTCCAGCCCGCCACGCTCGGGGGCGCGGCCGAGCATGGCCGCATGCAATTTGGTGATGACAGTGCGTTCCGGGGAAAGCGGCAGATTGGCAACCGCAATGGTGTCGATCTCGTCCGCGACGAATAGCGCAGCGCCTAAACTTTAGGCAGTCAGAGCAATTCGTAAGGCTATGATTTTAAATAGGAATTTGGCCTGCCCAACAGGAATCGAACCTGTGACCCTCAGCTTAGAAGGCTGATGCTCTATCCAACTGAGCTATGGGCAGTGTTGAGGCGGTGAACGCGCTGAAAACACGTCACGCAAATGAAAACGGGCCGTCATAAAATGACAGCCCGCCCATGAAACTGTGGTCGGAGTACAAGGATTCGAACCTTGGACCCCCTGGTCCCAAACCAGGTGCGCTACCGGGCTGCGCCACACTCCGAAGACAAGATCATACCACCTCGTAGCCCTTAGCGTCAATGAAACCGGAATTAGAATCTTTCCATTCGGTCATTCCCGCGCAGGCGGGAATCCACGCGGCGTCGGCATGGGTTCCCGCCAAGGGGGGCGCCAAGCCGGGGAACGACGCGCTATCGGGGCGCGACCTTGTCGGCGATGCGGCGCGCCATGCTGTCGGCCATCTGCGCGGTCTTGGCTTCGACCATTACGCGGATCAAGGGCTCGGTGCCCGAGGCGCGGATCAGCACCCTGCCCGCGTCGCCCAGCTCGCGCTCGACAGTCTCCTTTTCCGCCACCACGGCCGGGTTCGTGGTCCAGTCGAAACCGGGCGCGACTTTCAGGTTGATCAGCGTTTGCGGATACAGGGTCAGCTCGCCGCAGCACTCGGCCAGCGACTTGCCGCCGCGCTTGAGCGCCGACAGCACCTGCAGCGCCGAGACGATGCCGTCGCCCGTGGTGTGCTTGTCCAGCGCCAGCAAATGGCCCGAGCCTTCGCCGCCGAACAGCCAGCCGCGCTCCTGCATGACTTCCAGCACGTAGCGGTCGCCGACCTTGGCGCGCGCGAAGCCGATGCCGAGTTCCTTGAACGCGACTTCGAGCGCCATGTTGGTCATCAAGGTGCCCACCGCGCCCGCCACAGGGCCGGTCGACATGCGGTCGCGCACCATCACGTACAGCAGCTCGTCGCCGTTGTACAGGCGGCCGCTGGCGTCGCACATGATCAGGCGGTCGGCGTCGCCGTCGAGCGCGATACCCAAATCGGCCTGCTGTTCGACCACCGCGGCCGACAGGGCCTGGGGCGCGGTCGCGCCGAAGCCTGCATTGATGTTGAAGCCGTCCGGCTTGGCGCCGATCGCGATCACTTCCGCACCCAGCTCATGGAATACGTGCGGCGCGATGTGGTAGGCCGCGCCGTGCGCGCAATCGACCACGATCTTCAAGCCGCGCAGGTCGAGCTCGTTCGGAAAGGTGCTCTTGCAGAATTCGATGTAGCGGCCCTGGGCGTCTTCCAGCCGTGTGGCGCGGCCCAGCTTTTCGGAGGGCACGCATTCCATCGGCAAGTCGATCGCCGCTTCGATTTCGTGCTCGACCGCGTCCGGCAGCTTGGTGCCGTGCCCGGAGAAGAACTTGATGCCGTTGTCCTGGAACGGGTTGTGCGAGGCCGAGATCACCACCCCGGCCGACAGCCGCAAGGCGCGCGTCAGGTAGGCGATGGCGGGCGTCGGCATCGGGCCGGCCAGCATCACGTCGACGCCGGCGGCGGCAAAGCCGGCCTCCAGCGCGGCCTCCAGCATGTAGCCGGAAATCCGCGTGTCCTTGCCGATCAGCACGGTCGGGCGGCCCGAGGAGGATGCGCTGGTCTTGGCCAGCACCTTGCCGGCCGCGTAACCCAGGCGCATCACGAAGTCCGGGGTAATCGGCGCGACGCCGACCAGTCCACGCACGCCATCGGTACCGAAATATTTGCGTCCCATATTTTTCTCTTCTTTGTCGTCGGGTTAATCGTCGGGTTAATCAATCGTTACTGAGCGGCCTGCCACACCTTGAGCGCGTCCACCGTCTCGGCTACATCATGCACGCGCACAATTCTAGCGCCATGCGCTACCGCAGCCAATGCCCCCGCCAGGCTGCCGGCCAGGCGCTGCTCGACCGGCCGGCCGGTGACCGCGCCGATCATCGACTTGCGCGACAGCCCGGCCAGCACCGGCAGCCCCAGTTCCTGCTGCATGCGGTCGATATTGCGCAGCAGTGCATAGTTGTGTTCGACCGTCTTGCCGAAGCCGAAGCCGGGGTCGATGCAAATTCTCTGACGCTCGATGCCGGACGCCAGCATCGCGTCCACGCGCGCGCGCAGGAAGGCGATGACGTCGGCCACCACGTCGGCGTAGGCGGGATTGTGCTGCATGGTTTCCGGCGTGCTCTGCATGTGCATCACGCACAGCGCGCAATCGCTGCCGGCCACCGCTTCCAGCGCACCCGGTGCGCGAAAGGCGTTGATATCATTGATCATGTCGGCGCCGGCGATGATGGCTTCGCGCATCACCTCGGGCTTGTAGGTATCGACCGAGAGCGGCTTGCCGAGCTCGCGCAGCGCGTACAAGGTCGGCATCACGCGCTGCAATTCTTCGCCCAGCGGCAGGCTGGGCGCGCCGGGACGGCTCGATTCGCCGCCGATGTCGATCAGGTCGGCACCTTCGGCGATCATTTCCTCGGCCCGCGTCAGGGCGAACTCGAGCGACTGGAAGCGGCCGCCGTCGGAAAAGGAATCGGGCGTCACATTGAGCACCCCCATCACCAGCGGCGCCGCGTCGAGCGTGAAACCGAAGCGCCCGCATTGCAAGTAGTGCTTCATCGGAGTTGGTCCGGAAAACGAAAAAAAGGCATCCGGAGGGATGCCTTTGGTTGCTGCGGCTGGCCGATCAAGCCGGCGCCGTCGCGTTCGGCGACACGCCACCCGAGCCGCTGTCGCCCGGCGGAGTGCGCTTGGTCAGGTTGCCCGACTTCGGCATGCGCGGCTCCTGGCCGGCCATGATGTCGTTGATCTGGTCGGCGTCGATGGTTTCCCAGTCGAGCAGCGCGCGGGTCATCGCCTCGACCTTGTCGCGGTTCTCTTCGAGCAGGCGGCGCGACAGCGCGTACTGCGTATCGAGGATGCTGCGGATTTCGGAATC